>JAFAHL010000024.1 GCA_019237215.1 Hyphomicrobiales bacterium
CGCTCACGCTTGCCACGCGCCGCTTTGAGCGCGGCGGGGCGCAGCAAGCTACCCACGTGATCGGCGCGAAACGGCGGCTTGGTGCGGGGCATGTCTTGCCCTATCGCTGACGCAGGGCAACATCGAGCAAGCGGCCGATCACTCCGCCGCGGCCAGCGCCTGCGCCCGCTTCTCCAGCACGAAGTCGTATTTCACTTCGTAGAACGGCGTGGCCACCGTTTCGCCGGTCGGCGCCTTGCCCGGCGGCTTTTTGACGAAGTTGACGATCAGCGGCTCTTTCACCGCGTATACCACGTCGGTGTCGAGATATTCGCCGTTTTTCTGAAAGAGGTGGGTGATGAGACCATGATAGCCCGGCGCGGAGACCGCGAAGTGAATGTGCGCCGGGCGCATGTGGCTGATATTGGTGCGATTCATCAACTCACCCACGGTGCCATCCATCGGAATGGTATAGGCGATCGGCGCCACGGTGCGGATCGCGTAGCTGCCATCGGGTTGTGCGCGGTAGAGGCCGCGCATCCACGGCCCCGTGACGTCGCGCTGGTCCTCGTAGAGCCCTTCGCCGTCGGTCTGCCAGAGATCGAGCACCGCTCCCGCGAGCGGATCGCCGTTAAGGCCGCGCACCGTGCCGGTGACGAAGCAGGGGATGCCGGGCGCGCCCTGCGCCATGTCGGCGCCGTTCGCCATCGCCGGTGCGTCGGGCACGTGGAACGGTCCTTCGACCGTGCTCGGCGTCGCTCCGCTCGGCCGACGATGATTGATGGCGTCGACCAGCATGCTCACGCCCAGCACATCCGAGGCGAGGACGAATTCCTGCCGCTTCGGCGAGCACAGCTTGCCGGTGCGGGTGAGCCAATCGATTGCCGCCGCCCATTCGGCCTGCGTCGGCTCGATGTCGCGCACGAAGCCGTGGAGATGCTTGATCAGCGATTGCATGATCTGTCGCAGGCGCGGATCGGGGATGTCCTTCCACCGCTCCATCGCGACATCGGTCAGGTTGTCTTCGGTCACGTAGGGCATGGCTGGCTCCTATCCTCTATTGTTGCTCGCGGCATGATTTCTATCCCGCGATCTCGCGGCGCACGATCTCGGCGCCTTCGACCATCGCGCGCATTTTTCCGAATGCGACCTCGCGCGGAAGATATTTGAGGCCGCAATCCGGCGCCACCACGATCCGCTCGGGCAGGGCGAACGGCAAGGCCTTGCGGATGCGCTCGGCGACGGTTTCGGGCGCCTCGACCGTCAGGTCCGACAGATCGATGACCCCGAGGATGATCGTCTTCGACGGCAATTGTTGCAAGACCGACAGATCGAGCTTGGGCTGAGCGGCCTCGATCGAGACCTGATCGACCGCCGAGCGTTCGAACTCCGCCAGGAACGAATAGCCGGAAGGCTTGTCCTTCACCACCGCGGCATAGCCGAAGCAGATATGCACCGCCGTTGTCCCGCCGACGCCCGCGAGCGCCCGATCGAGCGCCTTGACCCCGTATTTGCGCGCCTTCTCCGGCCGCGACTGCATCCAGGGCTCGTCGATCTGTACGATATCGGCACCGGCCGCGAACAGATCGTTGATCTCGGCGTTGACCGCCGCCGCATAGTCGAGCGCCAGCCGCTCCTCGTCGCCATAGAAATCGTCCTGACATTGCGCCGACATGGTGAACGGTCCGGGCACCGTCATCTTGATCATGCGCTCGGTGTTGGCGCGCAGGAATTCCACGTCGCGGACCTCGACCGGATGCTTGCGCCGGATCGGTCCCACCACTCTAGGCACGGTCGAAAACCCGCCGGTACGGTTGGGAGTCTTGCCGGGATTGTCGAGATCGATACCCGCGAGCGCGGTGGCAAAGCGGTTGGAATAGCTCTCGCGACGCTGCTCGCCGTCGGTGATGATGTCGAGGCCGGCGCGCTCCTGATCGCGGATGGCGAGCAGTGTGGCGTCATCCTGCGCGCCGTCGAGCCGTTGCGGATCAACGAGCCAAAGATCGTGCGCGCGCACGCGCGGCACTTGCTTGGAAAGCTTGGCCCGGTCGATCAGCCAGTCCGGCTGCGGGTAGGAGCCGACCAGGGTGGTGGGTAGCAGCATAACACGCCGACCTCACGCGTTCCGGGCGCGGCGCTTCGAGCGCAAGCGCCACATCCGGGACAAACGCAGCGCCTATTTCGCCTTCTCGTAGGGATAGATCACGCTGCCGGTCTTGTATTGCGCCGGCGTGAGCACGGTCTGCGTGTCCATGCCGCGGAACTGCTCGAGATCGCCGCTCTTGATGTCATGGTACTGGACCTGCAGCATGCGGCCCTGCGCCCACTCGCCGCCCTTGCCGAACTTCACGTCGCCCATGATGGTCTTGAACGTGGTCTTGCCGATGTAGTCGGCGAGCTTGTTGTCGTCGAGGCTCTTGGTGGCCTGCACTGCCTCGCCGAGGATCTGGACGTAGGCGTAGCCCCAGGTCCCGAGGTAGTAGCCGAGCGGATCGACGCCCTCGGCGCCGGCCCGCGCCTGGTACTGTTTGAGGAATGCCTCGGTGCCGTCGAACGTCAACGCCTTCGCCGGGACCCAGGTCTCGTAATTGACCCAGCCGTTGAGCAACGGTCCGAGTTGTCGCTTGAACACGGTCGCCTGCAATCCGACCATGGCGCCGCCGATCATCCTAGGTCTGTAGTTGAGCTCGTTGACCGCCTTCACCATCCCCACCGAGTCGAGCGGGTAGGAACAGATCGTGACGATGTCCGGATTGGCCGCCTGGATCGCCCGCACGATCGGCGTGAAGTCGGTGGTCGATGGCGGATAGGTCTTGTCGTAGACGACCTTTATGTTGGTTTTCTTGGCGTTGTCGCGCGCGCCGTCGCAGGCGTTGCGGGAGAACTCCTGGTCGGCGGCGACCAGCGCGACCGTTTGCGGCTTTGGATTCTGCGCCGCCGCGACCTCGAAGAAGCCGTCGGTGAAGGACGGCTTGGTGTCCGGCCCGGTCGGGATCATCGCGAAGAATTTCGGGTAATTGAACTCGTGGTTCACATCGAGCCCGAACAGGATGATGAAGACCTTGCCCTTCTGCATGATGACCGGCATGGCCGGGGCAGCCTGGGCGGTGGCGTAAGGGCCGAGCACGAGGTCGACCTTGTCGACGTCGAGCAGCTTGGTGTAGATGCCCGGCACCGTCGAGGGGTTCGACTGGTCGTCGTAATAAATGAGCTTGACCGGGCGGCCGAGCAGGCCGCCCTTGGCGTTGATCTCCTCCTCCCAGATCTTCATGCCGAGCAGCGCCTGCTTGCCGTTGGCCGCGAGCGGGCCGGTCAGCGCCATGGAGAAACCGATGGTGACCGGTTGGCCGGACGGCGTCTGCGCCTTTGCCGGCGTCAAGAGCATGGCCACCGCGGCCGCGGCGAAGAACGAGGCCACGGCGCCTCGCCATTTCAGTCGTGCAAGCATGCGTTCCTCCAGCGAGCTGATGTTCGACTTGCGATTCTTGTCGGTATTCTTATTGGGATTCTTACTGCGATTCTTACTCGGATTCTTGGCGATCCCTTGCTTTAAAGTTGCATGCTCATCGTCCCCAGACCTTGTCGGCGAGTTCGACGATCATGCGCAGTTTCGCCCATTGCTCTTCCTCGGCCAGGATGTTGCCTTCCTCGGTCGAGGCGAAGCCGCACTGCGGCGACAGGCAGAACTGCTCGGGCGGAGCGAATTTGCCCGCTTCCTCGATGCGGCGTTCGATGTCGTCCTTCTTCTCGAGCGTGCCGCTCTTGGAGGTGACGAGGCCTAGCACGACGACCTTGTTGCCCTTGGGCAGGAAGCGCAGCGGCTCGAAGCCGCCGGCGCGCTCGGTGTCGTATTCGAGAAAATAGCCGTCGTAGTTCACCTTGCCCAACAGCGTCTCCGCCACCGGCTCGTAGCCGCCTTCCGAAATCCAGGTCGAGCGGAAATTGCCGCGGCAGACATGGGTGGTGATGGTCATGTCGGCGGGCTTGGCTTCGAGCGCGGTGTTGATCACGCGCGCATAGATGCCCTGGAGCTGATCGACGTTCGACATCCGCTCGCGCGCCTTGCGCAGCTCCTCCTGCGAGCAAAGATAGGCCCACACCGTGTCGTCGAACTGCAGATAGCGGCAACCGGCGTCGTAGAACGCCTTCACCGCTTGCTTGTAGGCATTGCCGAGATCGTGGAAGAAGCCGTCGAGATCGGGATAGACGCCCTTCTTGATGCCGTCCTTGGCAAGGCGGAAATGCAGCACCGGCGGCGCCGGGATGGTCATCTTCGGCGTGACCTTGGAGTGGGCTTTGAGAAACTTGAAGTGCGCCAGCATCGGATGGTCGGAAAAGCCGACCTTGCCCACGATGCGCAGCCCCTGCGCCTTGGTTTGCACGCCGCGGAATTGGATGCCCTGCTCGGCCTCGTAAATCTCGACGCCGTCGAGCATCCCGAGAAAGTCGAAGTGCCACCAGGAGCGGCGGAACTCGCCGTCGGTCGCAAGCTGAAGGCCGAGTTCCTCCTGCCGCTTGATGACCTTCTCGATCTCGCGGTCCTCGACCGCCTTGAGCTCGGCGGCGGTGATGGCGCCCTTTTCGCGCTTGGTCCGCGCTTCCTTAAGCACCGCCGGGCGCAGGAAGCTGCCGACATGGTCGGCACGAAACGGCGGTTTGGTTCGCTTCATCGATGCGGCTCCTTAAGGGCAATCGAGCGCGAGCAAAGGCACGCCGGCCGCGGCGCCGTCAACCACAAAACGACGGGCGAATTGTCCCGTCCGCCGAGGTGGGACACATCCCATCATCCGTGCCGGGCGGCGGTGCCGGGTCAATGCCTGCCCCTGCGGCGGGAGCCGGCGGCGGTGACGCCGAGATAGCTCTCCAGCACCGCGCGATCGGCGGCAAGATCGGCGCTCGCCCCCTCGTAGACCACCGCGCCGCGCTCGATGATCGCCGCCCGGTCGGTGACGGCGAGCACCTTCTGCGCGTTCTGCTCGACCAAGATCGCCGACATGCCTTCGTCGCGGATGATGCGCCGCAGCGCCAGCAACAGCTCCTCGACCAGGATCGGGGCGAGTCCCTCCAGCGGCTCGTCCAGCAGTATGACGCGCGGATTGAGGATCAAGGCGCGGCCGACCGCGAGCATCTGCTGCTCGCCGCCCGAGAGCTGGTTGCCGAGATTGCGGCGGCGTTCCTCAAGCCGCGGAAACAGCTCGTAGATGCGCGCCTGGGTCCATGGGCCGGGCCGGGACACGGCGGTGAGATTCTCCTCGACGGTGAGCGATTTGAAGATGTTGCGCTCCTGCGGCACCCAGCCGACGCCGGCAAGGGCGCGCTGGTCGGCGCGCAGTGGCGTGATGTCGCGGCCATCGAGCCCGATACGGCCGGCGAGGAAGCGCGTCACGCCCACGATCGAATTGATCAGGGTGGTCTTGCCCATACCGTTGCGGCCGAGCAAAGCGAGCGATTGGCCCTCGGCGAGCGCGAGCGAGACCTCGTTGAGCACGACCGCCTCGCCGTAGCCTGCGCTCAGCCGCTCGATGGTCAGGAGTTCAGGCATCGAGCGACTCTCCCAGATACACCGCCTTGACGCGGGGATCGCGCGCCACCTCCTGCGGCGCACCGTCGACGAACAAGGCGCCGTTGACCAGCACCGAGATGCGATCGGCAAACGAGAACACGATGTCCATGTCGTGCTCGATCAGCAGCACGGTCACGTCGGCGGGCAGCGCCGCAACCGTCGCGAGGATCTCGTGGCGCTCGTCTTCGGGCACGCCCGCCGCCGGCTCGTCGAGGAGCAGCACATGCGGGCGGCAGGCGATGGCGAGCGCGATCTCGAGCAAGCGCTGCTTGCCGTAGGGCAGATTGCCGGTGCGCTCGTACATCACGTCGGTCAAGTGGAAGCGGGCGAGGATTTCCACGATTTCCTCGACCACCTGGGGATTGGTGCCGATCAGACGCCACCAGTGCGCGCCCGCGCCCAGCCGCTCGGCGATGGCAAGCCCGATGGTCTCGAGCGGCGTAAGGTCGAGAAACAACTGGTTGATCTGAAAGGTGCGCGCGAGCCCGCGCTGCACCCGCCGGTGGGCCTCGAGCGCGGTGATGTCCTCACCTTCGAGCAGGATGCGCCCGGCCGAAGGCCTCAGCACCCCGGTGAGCAGATTGATCACGGTGGTCTTGCCGGCGCCGTTCGGTCCGATCAAGGCGTGGCGGGCGCCCTTTTCGATCTTGAGCGAGACGCCGGCGACCGCGGCGATGCCGCCGAAATGTTTCTCCAAGTCCACGGTTTCGAGCACGACGGGCATGGCTCAGTGCCCCTCGCCCGGCGGGACCGGAACGGGCGCTGCGCCCGGCGCCAATCGGCGCGCGAGGCGCTCGGCGGGCGCGCGCACGCCGCCGGTCCACAGCCCGATGCGGTCGCGGCCGATCAAGACGATCAAGACCAAGACGAGACCGATCCAGAATTGCCAATACTGCGGGGTCAGATTGGCGATCCAGTCCTGCATCAGCTTGAAGATCACGGCCCCGATCAGCCCGCCGTAGAGATAGCCGGTGCCGCCGATGATGAGCACGAGCAAGAGATCGGCGGAGCGTTCGAAGGAAAACACGTCGAGCGAGGCAAAGGCGGTGGTCTGCGCCAGCAGCGCGCCGGCAACCCCGGCGTAGAACGCGGCGAAGGTGTAGATGGCCACCAGCCGCGCGTTGACCGAAATGCCGATCGAGGAGGCGCGCAGCGCATTGCCCTTCACCGCCCGCAACGACAGGCCGAACGGGGAATAGATCACGCGCCGCGCCAGCAGGAAAAGAACGAACAGCACGATCAGGCAGTAGGCGTAGGACACGTGGCCGAAGATATCGAAGTGGAACATGCCGAGAATGGGCGCCACGACGACGCCTTGCAGCCCATCGGCGCCGCCGGTGACGTCCGGAATCTGGTTGGCGATCTCACGCATGATGAGCGCAACGCCGAGCGTCACCATCAGCCGCGTGAGGTCGGAGCCGCGCAGAACGAGGAAGCTCGTTGCAAATCCGAGGACGGCGGCGCAAACGCCCGACACGACGAGCGCGAGCACCGGCTCGTTGATGACGCCGTGCTTGGCCAACAGCGCGGCGAGATAGGAGCCCAGGCCGAAGAAGGCGGCGTGGCCGAGCGATATGATGCCGGCATAGCCGAGGATGAGGTCGAGCGAGAGCGCAAACAGCGCGAGCCACGCGATCTCGGTGAGGATCAGGTGCCGCCCGGGCAGCAGGAACACGCTCGCGAGCGCGGCGAGCCAGAAGGCGTATTCGAACGGGCGCCAGCGGGCGCGCCGCGCCAGGCGGCGAGCAACCTCTGCGACGAGCGCAGACGCCATCGGCGGCCCTCGACGCTACTTGCCGGCCGCGCGGGCGAACAGGCCCTGCGGACGCAAGATCAGAACGATGATCATGATGGTGTAGATGACGAAGGCCCCGAATTTGGGGACGTAATACTTGCTCGCGACGTCGGCGATGCCGATCAACAGCGAGGCGGCGAACGGACCGGTGATGCTCGACGTGCCGCCGACCGTCACCACGATCAGGAAGTAGACCATGTATTTGAGCGGGAAGGTCGGATCGAGGCCGAGAATCTCGGCGCCGAGCGCGCCGCCGAGTCCGGCGAGGCCCGACCCGACGGCAAACGTCAAGCTGAAGACCGCGTTGACGTTGATGCCGAGCCCGCGAGCGACGCGCGGATCGTCGACCGACGCGCGCAACCGGCTGCCGAAGCGGGTGCTGGACAGAATGAGCTGCAGGGCGACCGTGAGCAGCCCGCAGATCACGATGATGAGCAGCCGGTAGCGTCCGACGCCGACGCCGAAGATCTCAAAGCGCCCCTGCAGCACGCTCGGGATCTGAATGAAGACCTGCTGCGATCCCATCACGTAGTCGACCGCGGCGACCGACATGAAGACGAGGCCGATGGTGAACAGCACCTGATCGAGGTGGCTCTTGCTGTAGACGTGCACGTA
>JAFAHL010000063.1 GCA_019237215.1 Hyphomicrobiales bacterium
TGCCGCGAACGTTGCGAATGATGGTCCCTGCAACAACACGAAAACGTCGCGCGAGTCTACGATTTCTGCCAGACGCTGCAGCCGCTCCGGGGTGCGGGGCAGATATTCGGCGCGATTGTAGCGCGGAGCCGGTGCCGCGACGTCCCGGATCGATTGCAATGCTGAAAAGGACTCGTCCAAACGGCCAGCCTGGGAAAGCAGGAGCGCTTCCTCACGTTTAATGAGCTCCAGGCCCTCGCCTTGTGCGCGTTTGGCCGCGAGCCGGCAACTCTTGAGGGCCGCTGAGATTATGTCGACGGCTTCCCGTGTGCGGGAAATTTCCTTCAAGCAGGATGCGTAATGTCGGCAGATCACAAAATTGTCCCACATGTCCGGATCAAGATTGAGAAGTCGCTCGTAATACTTCGCAGCTTTCTCGTAATCGAGATCGTATAGAAACTGTTGGGCGACCCCCGCGAGCAGAGCGCGATCGTTTCCCGAAAGATCTCCGGCGCGCTCGAAGGCGCTGTCGGCCCGGTCGAAGGAGTTCCACAAGATCTTGCCGTATTCGAACCAGGCCCATCCATTCTCGGGGGCGATTGCAAGCAGCGCCTCGATCGTCTTTGCGGCCGCCTCGAATCGCAGGAGTTGGAGCTGGATTCTCGCAAGAACCAGGCGCAGTTCTGCGCTAGTTGGGCAACACTGCACCGCTGCCGCGGCAACGGTCTCAGCCTCCACGTATCGGAGGCTTTCCAGCAAGAACTCGGCCAGCGCGAGCCTGGGAGCGGGGAGATGCGGTTCGGCCGCGGCCGCCTCTCGCAGCAGATTTTCGGCCCTTACTCGGAGCGCTTGAACGTTGACCATCTCTGGCGCCGTCTGGGCTTCCAGATATCGAGCCTCCTGGCGCAAACAGGTGGCAAGCGCAAGTCGCGGAGCGGCGAGAAGCGGCGACTCGGCGACCGATCTTTGCAGCAGGTCTTTGAGTTCCGCCCATTGGTGCAACGGTATGTTACCACCCGCCACTCGAACGTCCTCCTGCAACAAGGAAATGAGGGCAGACGGCGCAGTGGTGGCGCGCGGTGTCAAAGCACCGACTTTGCGCAACACATTCTTTGCCTCCACGCGGAGGCCCCACGTGCAAAGAGCCGCCGCGATTTTCGTCATCTGCTCGGCCGTGCGATCGAGGTCGGCCGTTCCCCGAACATCGATGGCGTTCACCCTTGCGGCAGCGTCGTAGGCTTGCCGTGGACGCCTCAGCTTCAGGCAGATACGGGCCGTCCTCAGCAACGGGTCGGGGCGAGGCGGCGTGATTGCAAGCAACGCGGCGCACGCCAGGTTGACCGCTGTACTCGCAATTGCGCGACAACTTCGCCAAGCGCCACGAGCCGCCCCAAAGCGCACGATATAGCCTCACCCCAAAGCGTCGCCCCGATCCGGGACGCTCTCGCTTTGAGGCTTTCCAGAACATGGCCGCGGCATTAACTTTTCCAACCGGCGGCAGATAAAAACGGCGTGTAAATCGATCGGCCACAGCGTTGCGAAAACGATGGCAAGCCTCTCTTTCCAGGAAGGAATGCGTGAGTTGATCCAATGGCGCGCGGAAGTTGCGACGCGGCGCCAAGCTGACGAACCACCAGCGGCGATCATGTGGTGAAACGCGCTTGCTTATGGAGCGAACGGCGAATTAATTCGCCATAAACAGAAATGAGAACAGGCGCGGCGATACTTGTCAGAATTGTGCGTAAGTGTGCTTTGCGGGCGACAACGAAACGGCCTGATGCGCCGGTGTCGGATCGATCGTGTGCTCACACGCGCCGCAAGCGCCGGCCGCCCACGGCGTATCCCGTCCTCCATTCAATGCCGTTGCAGCCGGACGTCGGAGCACCGCACAGACGGCGCTCAACGCCGTTTCCGCCGGGCTGTCCAGATATCGCCCTGCGGATCGCTGCGGTGATCTTCGACGCGGACCTGAAGCAGAGCCTTCTCAGGCCGACTCGATAGCGAACGGCATCGTGGCCTTGCGCGGGCAGAACTCGACCGCGCCGCTCCTGTCTTGCCAGGAACGACTTTCACGTCATCCACGCTGCGCGCCATCAACGCGCGCGTGGCCGTCGCATATTCTAGTGGGCTTGTCTTCTAATGCGCTTGTTCATTACGTCGCCGGCGATCGAGCGCTGACATGCCCGGCAGCGGATCGCCGAAAAACCAAGCCGTCAGATCGCGAGGCTCGAGCTCGGCGCGGCGATCGCGATCGGCCAACGCCAAAGGGCACGGCCGAACGCTCGGCGAGAGCATGAGCTGCGCGGGCTCGCAGTCGCGAGCCGCTTCATTGAGGACTTTGGCCATTTGTAATTTCCCCCGTACGGCCTCCCCCTATGCCGCAGCCCTAGAGCACGCCAGCACCTTGGCCAAACGGTGACGGCGGACCGTCCGAATTAGGACCAAATAGGGGTCATTGCTATGGCGAACGCCTCGGCGCCGCCGGCCGCGCCGACGTAGATTCGGCGGGCGACAGCGTGTAGGTAAGCCACAGGTTCCAGCCTTCCGGCCGGTTCGCCGCGGCGAACTCCTTATAGGCTTTGACGTTCACGTTTCCCTCGAGCTCTCCCATGGAGATGGTATAGCCGAGCTGCGCGCCGGCGCCCGCAACGCGCGACTGGAAACAACCGACCCGGTTTCCCGATCCGCCGTCGCAGCTCGCTTGATTGTAGAGGTAGCCCACCAGCCCGATCTGGAGCTGCTTGGTCAGGAACCGCGACGCGCCCCAATCCAAGTGGAGATCAACGCCGCTCTGATAGTGGGTGTCCGGATTGAGGAAGTTGTAGGTCACTCCCCCCACCGCCGAAAATTCATACCCGCTCTGCTCGTTGAAATAGGTGTAGCCGACGCCGCCGTCCAACGCGCCGTGCCCGATGCCGATGTTCGAGAGGCGGAGAGGATCGTAGGCGCCGAGCGGGACATTGCCGGTCACGTAGGTCATCACGTTGTGCACGCCGGCATTCCAGCGCAGCGAGGCTTGCGGCGCGAAGTCCCCGAAACCGCTGACCGTATCGCTGATCGTATCGAACCGCGACTGCGTGGTCGCGAACGATCCGGCCACCAGCGGGGTCGTGATGAGCGCGTCGGTCGACGTCCGCTTGCGGCCATAGACCGCCGCCACGGCGACGGCGGCCTGACCGCCGAAAACCGGTGTCGCGAACGTGTACGAGGGAGCGATCGTCGCTAGATCTTCAGGCGACACGGAGATTGCGCTCACGTTTTCATCGACCGCGCCCGTGACTCGTCCAATCCTGATCAAACGCGCGCGAGCGACCTCGCTGCCGGCCGAGGTCGAGGTGTGGTAATAGGTCGAGGTCAGGGAGAAGCCGGGCTGCGAGGCAGTGGCGGCGAGGCTCCCGAAGGATCCAGGGGTCCAGAAGCTCTCGCCGACTTCATCTGCCCACGCCAGCTGCGGCGCGAGCGCAAGCGCGATGGCGACGGCCCCGCCTGCCAGCGAGTGCAACCAAGAGCTGTGCCGCGCAGCCGATCTGCTCGTCCCCATGTCGCCCCCGAAGGCCTTCGCGGCAGTCGCCCGGTCAACCGCGGGCCTGCTTACTATACGAAGTGCCGTGTGAGCGGGCGCGGCCATCGAACCCGATGACCGGCACCTACACGAAAAATATCGGCGATTGTTGCTCGTGCGAAACAGTGCGACTCCCAACGGCGACGCCGAGCCGGTCCTGCGTCAATCCCGTTGTGGCCGCCTTGGGAACGTCGCACTATCGGCTGCACCAGGTGGGGTCGCTGAACGCCCCGCGGCAAACCGAGGGAGGATCGACCCATGCCGAGTCGACGAAGCTTTGTCGCCAGCGGCCTCGGCGCCGGCGCGGTGCTGGCGGCGCATGGTCCGCGCGGGGCGGGCGGGCAGGGCGCCCGGCGCCTGATCGTCGATGCGCAGGTCCATCTGTGGAAGGCGGAGTCGCCGGACTGGCAATGGGTTCCCGGCCTCAAGCCGCAGTTGCCGGAGCCTTTCACCATCGAGCGGCTGGTGCCGATGATGGAGGAAGCCGGCGTCGATCGCGCGGTGATCGTGCCGCCGTCCTGGCCCGGCGACCGCAACGATTACGGGCTGGAGGCGGTCAAGCGTTGTCCCGAGCGCTTCCGCGTCATGGGCCGCATCCCGCTGCAGGAGCCCAAGTCCGCGGATTTGCTGCCGAAATGGAAGGAGCAGCCGGGCATGCTGGGCGTGCGGGTGATCTTCAACAATCCGCGCACGATTCCTTGGCTCACCGATGGCACCGCCGACTGGTTCTGGCCGGCGGCCGAAAAGGCCGCACTGCCCGTGATGTGTTTCGCGCCCGGCCGCACCGCGGTATTCGGCAAAATCGCCGAGCGGCACCCGCAGCTCACGTTGATCATCGACCACCTGGGCGTGAACATGGCTATGGCGAACGAGGGCAAGCTCGACGAAGCGATCGGGGAGACCGTGGCGCTCGCGAAATACCCCAACGTCAGCGTCAAGCTGTCGGCCTCGCCCGGCATTTCGCGCGAGCCTTATCCGTTCCGCGACGTCACCGTGCACGTGCAGCGCGTGTTCGACGCCTATGGGCCCCAGCGCAGCTATTGGGGCACCGATCTCACCAATTCGTTCGCCAAGGCGAGCTACCGCCAGCGCATCACCCAGTTCACGGAAGAGCTGAGCTTTCTCAGCGAGAGCGACAAGGACTGGGTGATGGGCCGCGCGATCATGCAGCGCCTGAAGTGGACGTGAGGGAACGCCGCTTCAAGCTGGCCCGCCCGCCGTCGAGCCGCGCCGGCGATGGGCCGGATGGATCGGTGCTGCGGCTAAATCGGCGTCGCGATTAAATCGGAAGCGCCCAGCCACGCCCGGCTCGGCTTGCTGCCAGTGCCCGCCCTGTGGCGTCCGTGGAAGCGACGCGTTCGTTTGAAACGGCGTCAGCACGGGCGGTGAATCTTCTTGCGGGTCGCGTTGATTTTGCTGCACGCATGCGCGTTCCGCCGCCGGTCGGTTAACAATTTGATAATTCCAGGCTGTCAATGTGCGACCCGCGCGAGCTCATCCGCGCGTTGAGGCGCGCTTGTCCACTCATGGTCGCAGGCGCCTGCGTGCTGCGCCGCGCTGATGCCAACACCCGTGAGCCCGGGAGAGGGTCAGATGCGATTGGTGATGTTACGTCTCGTCATCGGATGCATGGCCCTTGCTTTGGCCGCGGAGGCGCGCGCGACGTCGTGGATGTCGGCGAAAGTTCCCGGCGAACAAAATCGAGCCGTTCAGGGATGCGCCGACGATACGCAGAACCCGGGCGACTGGTTTTGCATATTCATCCGCTGCGACCGGCCCGGCGCGCCGCTGAGCCTCTATTTCTCGGCGCCGGGGCCGGATATCCGCGGCGACATCAAGCTGGTCATCGACGAAGATACCTTCGCGGTCTCGGTGCCGACGTCGCCCAAATCGGGGCTTCCGTCATCGACGCGCGCGCAGGCGATGTCGGAAGCTCTCATCGACGCAATGAAGGCGGGCAGCACGATCTCGGTCCAGGGGTCCCACTTGCAAGCGCCGTACAATCGCATTTCGTTGGAAAACTCACGCAAAGCCATCGAGAGAATCGAGTGGGCATGTTCGCGCCCATACCCCAGCGCCGCGCGGTTCTGGCGGCGCATGACGAGGAGATTGGGCTTCTGGTAAGGCGAGCAAAAGGCGCGAGGTCCGCGTCCGTGGGAAGCTCGAAATCCGGCGCGCCGTCGTTCACGCGTTGATGCGCATCGGGAGGCAGGCAAAATCACGCGCGGGCGACGCGACGCCAGCGATTTTGCCCACCCTAAAGTGCTTGCGCCTATGTCCCGCTTGAACTGCGGCGCTTCGTATTCACGCGCCTGTCATCACGCGGTATGATCGCTAGGCGCGGCGATCGCGGGACACCGCTCGGGATGCCCCATAACAACGCGCTCGCCGGGTCGCGCAGGAGCCGCTGTGCGGGCGATTTCACGGGAGGATGGCAATGAGACATGTCTTGCACATTTTGGCGTCCGTTCTCGCGCTGCTCACGCTCGTTGCGCGCGCGCAGGCGGAGCCGGTGCCGCCGGTCGCCAAAAGCATCAAGGCGGACGAGACCGCCATCCTGCTGGTCGACTTCCAGGCCAATTTCGTTTCGCCCGACGGCGCCTGGTACGGCAAGTTCGCCGAACACTACAAGAAGACGCGCATGCTCGACCGCATCGTCGAGCTCGTCCGCAAGGCGCGGGCC
>JAFAHL010000187.1 GCA_019237215.1 Hyphomicrobiales bacterium
ACCGCTGCACGATTAACGATGCTCTAACCGCACTCGCGACACAACCAAAAAGCGCTTGTATCACCTGCACCAACGATCCTTTTCAGGCGAGTGTTGCACGAATAGCACGGACCGAGGCGCGGGAAGCCGTCCGGCTCGCAGTTTTGCAAACGACAGGAGCCCGAGTCCGGTCAGCGGGCCGTTTTCGGTGGTGTTTTACGAGCGACCTGAGGCCCATCTCGATTCGAATTTTATTCAAAACATCTCGAATCGGCTTTGTCGTGCGGCACACCGGTATCCTGGCAAGGACGGCGGTGCGATGTTCAGATCCAGCCGTATTTCCGCGCTTTTTGTGGCGGTCGTTGGTGCGCGGAACGCGCATTCGCGGGGCGCCAAGCGCGCGATTCGGGCGGATGTCTTCACGCATGACTCGTAATTCGCGCTCGTCCAGTGGGCCACGGTGCCCGCGCGCGCAGCCGATCCGATCAAGGTCGGTTTCAGCATGCGCGCACCGGCGCGGTTGCGCCCAACGGCAAGCAAAATCGAGGCAGGTGAAGCGGCCTGAAATCGCCGCCGCTACGACGGATCGGTGCGCGCAGCTGAGCGCGCGCCGCCCGGCCATCGCTCGTGGGTGAGAGGGACGGTCAGCCGTGCGTGCAATCCTTCCGCTGTGAAGGATTGCTCTACTTGGCCGTTGAGCTGGCGTTCGATGACCATGTTGATGAGCCGCGAGCCGAACCCCACTCGCCTGGTTCGTCGGGGTGCGGGCCCGCGACTTTCCTTCCATTGGAGGACGAGGGTGAGGCCTTGCTGCGTGCGCGTGACCGTCCAGCTCAGCCCGACGCGACCGGACGGATTTGAAAGGCTGCCGTGCTTGCTGGCATTGGTCGCAAGCTCGTGCACCGCCATGCTCAGTCCGAATGTCGGATCAGGCTCGAGGAAGACGTTGGGTCCGCTGAACGACACGCGATCGAGGAATGGAGCAAGCAACGTGTTGAGAAGCTCGCTGAGCGAGGTCGATTTCCATCCGCCCTCGGTGATGAGGCGATGGGCGTTCGCCAGCGCCAGAACGCGGGCCTCGTATTTGGCCACGAGGTCGGCGACGCCGCGGGAATTCTTGGCGGTCTGCGAGAACAGGGCAAGCAGCTGTGAAAACAGATTACCGGAGCGGTGCCGCAACTCACGGATCATCAGTTCATGACGTTGATCCAGCTGTCGGCGCTGGATGGCGCCCGCCACCACGTTCGCCACCGACGCGAGAAATGCCACGTCGTAATCGTTGAACTTGCGTCGCTTGGCCGTGTGCGCGCCGAGCACGCCATAGGCGCGGCCATCGCGTCCCGCGATCGGCGCGGTGAGCCCGCTCACGACGCCGTGCTCCTTGAGCAGCGGCGCGCCCGTAAAGCGCGTCTCCGACGCCAGATCCTCCACGATCACCGGACGGCCGGAGGCGAGCGTATAGCCGGCCTGCGTGTCGCGGGTGGTGGAAACGTTGGCGGCGCCGACCAGCCCCGCGTGCCATCCGATGCCGGCTCTGAGCAAGAGCTCGGCGTCGCCGGGAACCAGTTCGAGGATTTTCACCATTTCGAGGTCGAGAATCTCCCCGACCGTGGTGACCACCTCGTTGAAGAATTTCTGCAAATCGCCTTCGGTGAGCGCTCGTTCGCCGAGCCGCGCGAGCGTTTCCTGCTGGCGCGCACGCACACGAACCTCGCGATTGACGCGCAGGCGTTCGGTCACATCGCGACACATGCCGAGAAGTTGCACCGCCGCGCCGTCCTGCACGACGACGGTAACTGAGGCTTCGAACCAACGCTCCTCACGCTCCGATGGTCCGGGCAGACGGTACTCCACGCGATACGGCTCGCGCGTTTGCAAGGCTTGGCCGATCGCGGCGAGCACCCCTGTCGTGTCCTGCGACTTCAAGTCCTCGGGAGCGATCGAGAACGTGCCCTCAAGCATCTGCTCGCGATGGCCGTGGAAGTCTTCGAGCTTGGTCGACCAAGTCATCCGATGGGAGCGAAGGTCCCATGACCATAGGCCGATCCGGCCGGCGTCGAGGGCCGATCGAAACGACTCAAGGTCGGGATGGGAAGGCGCCGGTCGTTCGCTGACAGGAGTGTCGGCCCTGTCATCTTTATCTTGTGCTTCAGGCACTTTCACGTCCAGCGTGCGACGGTTCTATTTTGTCCGCGGCGGAGGCCCCAGGCGGGGAAAGGTAGCACATCGCTGATGAGTCCTCCCTTCGGGTGCGGTCGAGGCGCCAACACGCGGGCGGCAAACCCATCGCCACCCCGCTCAGGCCGACCGTGTGTCGCAAGCAAGTCGTACAGCCTCCATGGCCCATCTTCCTCTATAAGCCGCTGGTATTTCGAAGGTTCCGCGTTGCGGCGCGGTGCGACCGGCAGCGCCGCCGCGCGGCTACGCGCCCATCTGGGGCGGCTGCGCAACGCCGCGCCGAACACGGTGGAAAGGGACGATGTTGGAGGAGGGAACCCGCGCTCGGCTCAGGACACGCAGCGGCCCGGGACCTGCGCCAATGGCGAGTGTCCGATTGCGCTGACCACCGGCTCGCATCCATCGAGCAATCTGGGCTTGGGAGCGGGCGCCGGCGGGGTGGTGATTTCGGCCGGCCCGTTCACCGCATTTCGGCTCTTGGTCAAGGCGAGCGGCATACGGTCGCTCTTGAGGGTACGGTTCACCATCGGCGCGGTCCGAGCGATCGACGGCGCAGCGGTGGTGGAGGAGACTTCCAGACCAACGAGGAAGGTCGCGATGGCCAGAACCGCGCCGCCGCAGCCGACGAGATATCCCGAAAGACGCCGCATGGGTTACTCCCCACGATCCCTGTGTTCATTAGTCGCGGTAACCCGCGGATAGGTTCATGCGCGGCGCGGCGATTTCTGCACAGCCGCGCCCGCGCTCGCGTCTTCGACTAACGCTTTGGCGGCAAAGGAGGTTTCTGCGCGGAGCGGGGCCGGTGCTGGCGCCGACAGGGACGTCGGTCGGCGCCGTTTGCAGCGGTGTTCAACCCATATGAAGGACTAGTCTCGTCCGGCCTCACGCCCTGCAGCCTTGATCTGGGGTTTTGCGGGCTCGCCCAGGAACCAACCGATGCGCGGTGCATTGTCAGGGATAGCCGGCCGCCCATTTCCCCCTCCCCCGTGCTCGGCCGGTTAGTTCGGGCGTAGTCGGCCCCAGAGGTCGGCTACGCCCGCGCCTTTTCAGCAACGGCACGGGGATCGGCGCAGCGGAACTTTTGCTGTCGCGCAGGGTTTTCCGGCTGGACATTGCCGCCGACTGCGAGGTGGCCTTAGGTGAAAACATGTTTTCTCGATCGGGATATTCCCACGCGATCTCCGCCGAAATCGGCAACATCGACCAGCGTTTGCGTGCGTTGGAGCGGCAGCTCGAGCGCGCCGGCGGCCGCTCCGCCGCAAACGCCGCGCAAGCCGCCGAGCGGGTCGGCGAGACCATCGTTTCCGCGTTGCAGGGCATGGCCGACCGATTGCAGGGCGGGGCCAATTCGGTGCGCGATGAGGCTGCGAAACTCGGCAACGAAGCAGCAAAGCTCGGCAATCACGCGCTGCGCCGCCTGTCGAGCGAGGTCGAGCATCGCCCGCTGGTGACGCTCGCCGTTGCGATTGGAGTGGGAATTCTCCTCGGCCTGGCGAGCCACCACCGCTCGAGCCCGCAACGCCCTCCCCAGCGGCGCCGTCGTTAGGGCTTGCGTTCCGGCCCGCCTTCCACAGTTACGCGGTTACGCGCCGCTCGCGGCGTTTTGCCGTGCGCTCGAAGAACAAGGCTTGGCTCGCCACCGCCGACACGGTTGCCGGCTGGAACGGCTTGGCGATGAGGAACGCCGGTTCGGGCCGCTCACCGGTGAGGAAGCGCTCGGGATAGGCGGTGATGAAGATCACCGGCGCTTCGAAGGATGCGAGCAACTCGTTGACCGCCTCGAGCCCCGAACTGCCGTCGGCAAGCTGGATGTCCGCGAGAATCAGCCCCGGTCGCTTGCTCTTGGTCAGCGCCAGAGCTTCCGCATGGGTACGCGCAACACCGAGCACCCGGTGGCCGAGGCCCTCCACTAGGGTTTCGAGCTCCATCGCAATGAACGTGTCATCCTCGATGATGAGAACGTCGGTTGCGATCTCGGCCGCAAGCTCGCGACCGGATTCTTCGACCAATCCGCGCAACTTCATGACGTCGATATCGAGCACGCGCGCCGCATCCGGCTCGGAGAAGCCTTCGAGCGCCACCAGCAGAAATGCCTGGCGGGGGAGGGGCGTGATATTGGCGAGCTTCTGCTCTCCCGGCAGCCCGCCCTCCCCTGGGGTGGCGGCGCCGTTGACCGACACCGAATTCCAAATTCTTGTGAATAGCCGATAGAGGGCGACGCGCGGCCCCCGGGGATCCTCGATCACGCCGCGATCCGCGATCAGGGCTTCCAGCGTGGCAGCGACATAGGCATCCCCCGACGCTTGATTTCCGGTCAGGGCTCTTGCATAGCGTCGCAAGAATGGCAGGTATTGTGCTACCGCAGCGGAGGAATTGGACACGGAACCCTCCCTCTATTCTGAGCTTACGCGCCGAAAACCAGCTTGTGGGAAAAAAGTTCCACGCGAGGGAACGAACGGTTCTGCGTGACGTTATCTTGCGATAAAGCACTGAGGGGCCCGGGCTAGGGGGACTTCGCCCGGGGAACAACAGATGAACGAACGCAAGCCGGTTCGCGCGGCCGTTGCAGGGGAGGCTGTTCGGGCGGAGGCAACGCGACAAAGCCCCCTGAAGTCAGAGGCGAGCATGCACACCGACGCGCAAGTAAAAAAGACCGGAGGACGCCTCAGCCGCGAGGATCAGCGAAGGCTCGGCGATATCCTCCAGCGCGTCTACGACGAGGTGTTACGGCAAGGCGTCCCCGACCGGTTCAAGGACCTGCTGGACCAGTTCGACAAGGATATGGACGCCGCCGAGACGATGCGCGGACAAGGCGGGGGAAATGACGCGCCCGATCATCTCGTTCGGGCCGACAACAAGGGGTCCAGATCATGACGATGCGATCATCCGTACGCGACGCGATGCTCGCAGCGGTGCCGAGCTTGCGCGCGTTTGCCATTTCGCTTTGCGGCAACGTGGATCGCGCCGACGACCTGGTGCAGGAAACGCTGCTGCGTGCCATGGCGAATATCGATTCGTTCCAACCGGGAACGAACATGTCGGCGTGGCTGTTCACGATTCTCCGCAACCTGTTCCGATCCGAGTATCGCAAGCGCCGGCGGGAAGTCGAGGATACCGACGGAAGCTATGCCGAGAGCCTGAAATCGCATCCCGAGCAGCATAGTCGCGTGGAGTTCGAGGAATTCCGCGTGGCGCTCAGCAAGTTGCCCTCCGATCAGCGGGAAGCGCTCATTCTCGTCGGCGCATCGGGGTTCTCTTACGAGGAGGCGGCGGCCATCTGCGATTGCGCGGTGGGAACGATCAAGAGCCGCGTCAATCGTGCGCGCACCCGACTGTCGGATCTGCTCTCCATCGACGGCGCTGACGATTTCGGCCCGGATCATACCACGCGCGCAATTCTGTCGGCGGGCGGGCGCGGCTGATCAACCGTCTCTCTCGGGATCGGGTATCGATTCAAGGCAAGCAACAAGCAAGAAGCTCTCGCCCGGCCAAAAACCCGGGCGAGAGCACGCGCGCGCCTGAAAACGATGCGGAGGCTTACTTCAAGGAACCGTCGGCGAACGGCCGCGGATGAGGGCGAAAACCGCCGAGATCACGAACAGGATGATCGCAACAAAGAAGATGATCTTTGCGATCTCGACCGCGAAACCCGCGATCCCACCAAAGCCGAGGACAGCCGCAATCAGCGCAATAACCAGAAACGTCAAAGCCCAACCAAGCATGGCGGTGGTCCGTCATTGTCAAAGTGCGCGCAGCCCGTTCTTCGCCCGCGCGTTACGCCTCTCATAAACGACCAGCGCGCAAGAATGTTCCGGCAAGTTCCGTTTGGCGGCGGTTGGGCCCGCCCTTCGGGACGAGAGCGGCGGTGAGTCGCAAGCTCGCACCGCCGGCGGCGTCCGCCGCATCTCGCGCATCGCGTCTTAAGGATGCACGTCCTCGGTGAACCAGTCGGTCGGCACCTCATGGCCGAGGCCACTCTCCTTCGCCTTGCGGTAGACGAGGGCGCCCGCGGCCGCGAATTGATAGCCGAGGCCGATATTGTTGATGAAGCAAGTGACGTCGGTCTCCGACTTGCGACCTTCGGCGCGACCGGCGACGAGCTGCGGCAAGGTCGGAAGCTTGTCGAAGTCGATCTCCTGCGCCAGCTGCCAGCCGCGGCCCGCCACCTTCTCCTCGATCACGACGTCCTTGGCCGCGACGTGGATCGGGGTCGGATCGTTCCAGTGAATGACAACGCGGTCGGCGCGCTTGACGGCCTCGACCTCGATTTCCGGCCGTTTGATCGAGCTCAGATGCATGCCGGGCTCGATCCAGCGCTCGAAAAAAACGTTGTCGATGGAATTGGTCGCGCACATGACGATGTCGGCGCGCTCGATCGCTTCCTCCGGCAGGCCGACGGGTATGACGTCCACGCCGAGAACCGCGCTCATGGCCGTCGCGAAGCCTTCGCGGCTTTGCGGATTGGGGCTGAAGCAACGGATCGTCTCGATGTCGCGCACGGCGCAGGCCGCCATGAGCTGTGCACCCGCCTGCCAGCCGGAGCCGAGCAGGCCGAGGCTCTTTGCATTGTTGCGGGCGAGATACTTGATGCCGAGCCCATTGGCCGCGCCGACGCGCATGCGCTGCATGACGCCGTCGGGCAGGATCGCGAGCGGCTCGCCGTTCTCCACCGAGAACAGCAGCACCAATCCGACGTAGCGGTTGTTGGGCGCGGCCGCGACCTTTTCTCTCCGCATGGCGTTGCCGCGCTTGGGCCAAGTCACGATGTCGGAATTGATGCGGACGGCGCCGACGCCGAGCTTCGGCGCCACGCCGTCCATGGATTTGAGGCTGTAGAGCGCGTCCGCCCGCGCCGTCGGCGTGAAGCAATCGGAGCGGGTGCGCGAGACACCGCG
>JAFAHL010000282.1 GCA_019237215.1 Hyphomicrobiales bacterium
ATCCTCGGCATTCCCTCGATGGCGCTGTCGCAGGCCTATAGATCGCGTAGCAACCAGCCGCCCCATTGGGAGACGGCGGTGCGCTTCGGTCCCGACATCATCCGCCGCGTGCTCGCGGCCGGAATTCCGCGCGACGTCCTCATCAACGTCAACTTCCCCGATTGTGCGCCCGTTGACGTCAAGGGCATTGCCGTGACCACCCAGGGCCGCAACCGGCAGGAGCGGCTGCAGATCGATCAACGGCAGGACGGCCGCGGCAATGCCTATTACTGGATCGCCTATGTGCGCATGCGGCTCCAGCCGCCGGCGGACGGCAGCGATATTTCCGCGCTCGCCGACAATCGCATCGCCGTTACGCCACTACGACTTGATATGACGGACGAGCCGTTCATGACGCGGCTGGCGGAGCTGTTCGATTGAGGAGCGGGAATCAGGAACCGCATTGCCCAGTTAGCTGGCCCTATGACTGCTTCCCGCCCTCCAGCGCGCTTTGCAGCATTTCTTTGAGCCCGTCCATCTGAAAGGGCTTCTTGAGCATCGGCCGGTCGCGATAGGGTTCGGGCAGGCCGCGTTCGCCATAACCCGTGGCAAATACGAAGGGCGTGCCGCGGGCGACGAGGGCATCGGCCACCGGCGAAACGGGCTCGCCGTCGAGATTGACGTCGAGGATCGCAACATCGAAGTCGGCGGTCTTCGCCGCTTGCAGCGCCTCGTCGAGACGCCCAGCCTCGGCGGTGACGGTGTAACCGAGCTCGCCGAGCATGTCCTCGAGCAGCATGCGGATCATCAGCTCGTCTTCGACGACGAGGATCCGCTTTGCCGGCATCGCCGGCTGGGCTTGAGCGACAGAGGCCATCTTTCTTCCCCGTTGCGATCGAGTCCGCAACCGGGAGGACACCAGATCGTCAAGGCGAAGTTGAGGCGCTGCTTCCGGCCGCTGGTTCCGCGGCAAACTGTTGGATTTACGTCGTTTTCACCGTGCGCTCTGGCCGAAGGCGGGTTTTCGGCTAGAGTCGGTCAGGAGGCTCGGCGTGCCCAAGCAACCGCCCGGCGACGACAATGTCGGCCGCATGCAGTTTCTGCTCGGCCTGCGCAAGCGCGGCATCAGCGATCCGGCGGTGCTGCGCGCCATGGACGAGGTGCCGCGCGAGCATTTCGTCGAGAGTTCCTTCGTGGACAATGCCTACGCGGACCAGGCGCTGCCGATCGCCTGCGGGCAGACGATCAGCCAGCCTTACGTGGTCGCCTTCATGACCGAGCAGCTCGGCGTGCGGCCTGAGCATCGTGTGCTCGAAGTGGGCACCGGCTCGGGCTATCAGGCCGCCATTTTGTCCCGGCTCGCGCGCGAGGTGATCAGCGTCGAGCGTTATCGCACGTTGGCGGACACCGCGCGTCAGCGACTGGCGACGCTCGGCTATGACAATGTCGACGTGCGGGTCGGCGATGGTCTCGCCGGCATCCCGGACGCAGCGCCCTACGACCGCATCATGGTCACTGCCGCCGCCGAAACCATTCCCGAGGCACTTCTCGGCGAGCTTGCCGACGGCGGCGTGATGGTATTGCCGCTCGGACCGCACGCGGGTCCGCAGGAGCTGGTCAAACTCACAAAGGGTGAACAAGGAATTAAGCAGGAGGATTTGATCGGGGTACGATTCGTCCCGCTTTTGCCCGGAATGGCGCGCGAATTGTAACGATTGTGTTCACGCGGCGGCAAGGTCGAGGCGCCGTAATCTCTTAAAGTCGTATTAACCCGCAAGGTATTAACTCGCCGCTTGGGTTGCGTGCGAGTAGGGTGCGATGTCGGGGGTTTCGCAGATGTTGCGCTCGCGGTTCTCACCGCGGGCAGCGGTGCTGGCGCTGGTGAGCGTCGGCGTTGCCGCCTGTAGCGCGGATACGACTCGATTCAACGACAATCCGTTCGCCTCTCTCAGCAATCCCGCGCCGACCGCAGGGATGCCGCAGGCACAAACCGCGCAGGCGCCGCAGTCGCATTCGGGCATGAGCACATCGGTAGCCGCGAATTCCGGCGCGGCTTCCGAAGTGACGGGATCAGTGCTGCGCAAGCCTACGTCGTCCGGCAATTGGAGCTGGGACGGCGGGACCGCGATCACGGTCGCAGCGGGCGAGACCATCGATACCATCGCGCGGCGCCACGGCGTGCCGGCATCCGTCATCATGCAGGCCAACAACATCACGGCGCCGGCAACCCTTTATCCCGGCGAGCGGCTGGTCATTCCGCGCTACAAGTCGTCGCGGGTCGCAACCGCGCCCGCGCCGCGCCCCGCGGTGCCGACACCGGCGCCGGCCGCCAGCCCGCCCGGCAATGGGAGCGTTCACGTGGTCGCCGCCGGCGACACGCTGAGCAAAATTGCGCATCGCTACCACAAGCCGGTCAACGAGATTGCCAAGGCCAACAACATCCAGCCGACCGCCACGCTCAATGTCGGCGACCGTCTGACCATTCCGGGCGCGCAGCCATCGCCGGTGAAGGCCAGCGCTTCGCCGCCCGCCGCGCCAGCAAAGCCGGTCGCTTCGGCGGCGCCGAAGGAAGCCGAGCCTGCGCAAAATGCTAACGTCGTCGCGCCGACGGATCAGTTGGACAAAGAAGCCGCGAAGTTGGCGGAAGGAACCGGCGCGGTGCCGAAGTTCCGCTGGCCGGCGAACGGCCGCGTCATCGCCGGCTACGGCCCCACGACCAATGGCCAGCAGAACGATGGCATCAACATCGCACTGCCGGAGAACACGCCGGTGAAGGCGGCCGAAGACGGCGTCGTGGCCTATGCCGGCAACGAGCTCAAGGGCTATGGCAATCTCGTTCTGGTGCGCCATCCAAACGGCTACGTGACCGCTTACGCCCACACCAAGGAGCTCTTGGTCAAGCGCGGCGATCAAGTCAAACGCGGGCAGGTGATCGCGCGGTCCGGCCAAACCGGCAACGTCAACGCGCCGCAGCTGCATTTCGAAATCCGCAAGGGAGCGTCCCCGCTCGATCCCACGCGGTTCTTGAACGGCGCCTGACAACAGAAGTGTTATCTGTTGTCTGCCTTGCGCACTTTGTCCTCGAGCTTCACCCCGAGGCGGCCGGCGAGATCCTGCACATATTGCCAGGCGACGCGTCCCGAGCGCCCGCCGCGGGTGGTCGCCCATTCGAGCGCCTCCGGATGCGTCTTCTCGCGCGGATGCGCGATGCGGTAGTGGGCGACGTAGCCATCGACCATTTGCAGGAATTCATCCTGGCTGCAGCGGTGGAAGCCGAGCCATAGGCCGAAGCGGTCGGACAGCGACACCTTCTCCTCGACGGCTTCGCCGGGATTGATCGCGGTCGAGCGCTCGTTCTCCATCATGTCGCGTGCCATCAGGTGGCGCCGGTTCGACGTGGCGTAGAATACGACGTTGTCCGGCCGGCCCTCGATGCCGCCTTCGAGCATGGCCTTGAGCGATTTGTAGCTGGTGTCTTCGGCTTCGAATGAGAGGTCGTCGCAGAACACGATGAAGCGGTAGGGCGCCCCGCGCGTCAGCGCCATCAGGTCGGGCAGACTTTCGATGTCCTCGCGGTGGATTTCGATGAGCTTGAGCGGCCCATCGCCGCCTCTGCCCCGTGCGTGCGCGACATTGACCTTGGCGTGCACGGCCTTGACCAGCGACGATTTGCCCATGCCGCGCGCTCCCCACAACAGCGCGTTGTTGGCCGGCAGCCCGCGCGCGAAGCGCTCGGTGTTCTCCAGCAGCACATCGCGCACGCGGTCGATGCCCTTGAGCAACGACATCTCCACGCGATTGACGTTTGCGACCGGCGCGAGCCGCCGGTCGTCCGGATGCCAGGAAAAAGCGTCGGCGGCGGCAAAGCGGGGCGTTTCCGGCATGCCTCCCGCAAGCCGTTCGAGCGCGTCCGCGATGCGCTCGAATGCGCGTTGCGAACCGGCGGATTCCAGCGATATTTGCTGGCGCGATGAGGCCCGCGACCGGGGCTTTTGAATGCGTTTAGCCATGGCTGCGATCGGGTTCGCTGCACCCTTACCGGGGCGCCGGCAAGCCTGCAAGATCGCCTTGCCAACGGGCCGAAGCGGCCGGATTTGCGGGGCAAACCAGCGTTGCAATTGGGTGGCTCCCCGCTATAGTCCGCGCCGATTTCGCTACCCGACATACGATGGCTGCGCCGGCGCGACGCGCGGACAAAAGCACGGCAGACTGCAAGCACAAAGGACCGGGAAATGTTCGTGACGCCCGCTTTTGCCCAAGCGAGCCCGTTATTCGGCGGCGACAGTATATTTGTGCAGTTGCTGCCGTTCGTTCTCATCTTCGTCATCATGTATTTTCTGATCCTGCGGCCGCAGCAAAAGCGCGCGAAGGAACACCAGGAACTGGTCAAGAACTTGCGCCGCGGCGATACCGTCATTACCTCCGGTGGGCTCGTCGGCAAGGTCACCAAGGTGGTCGACGACGATCAGATCGAGGTCGAGATCGCCGACGGCGTGCGGGTGCGCCAGGTGCGCTCAATGGTGTCGGGCGTGCGCGCCAAGGGCGAGCCGGTCAAAGACGAGGGCGGCTCAAGCTGAGCGCCGGCTCAGTCGACGCGTGAACCGGGACAAGCCATGCTTTATATTTCGAAGTGGAAGGCAGCGGCGATTCTGCTAACGGCGCTGATCTGCTGCCTGTTCGCGGTTCCAAACTTCTTCCCGGAAGACATGGTCAAGCGCTGGCCGGCGTGGGCGCAGCGCCACATCGTGCTCGGCCTCGATCTGCAAGGCGGCTCCCATATCCTGCTCGAAGTGGATGCGAACGACGTACGTCGCCAAAAGCTCTTGGCGCTGCAGGACGATGTGCGCCGTGTCCTGCGCGAGGCGCGCATCGGACTGACCCGCGCCCCGGTCATCCGCGGAAATTCGGTCGAGGTGATCATTCGCGAGAGCGATCTGCAACAGGGGCTGGCCAAGCTCAGGGAACTGTCGCAACCGCTCGGCGGCTTCGTCGGCAGCACCGGCGCGCGCTCGCTCGAGATCGAGAACGCCGGGGGCGGGGTCGTTCGGCTCACCCCCACGGAACCCGCGCTGCTCGAGCGTATCCGTCAGGCCGTCGATCAATCTGTCGAGATTCTCGGGCGGCGCGTGAATGCGATGGGCTTGGTCGAACCATCGATCCAGCGCCAGGGAAACGATCGCATCCTGGTTCAGGTGCCGGGTCTCGGCGATCCTCAGCAGTTGCTCGAAATTCTCGGCAAAACCGCCAAGCTGACGTTCCGCTTGGTCGATACGTCGATGCCGGCCGAGCAGGCGTTGCAGGGACGTCCGCCGCCTGAATCTGAAATCGTCTATGGTTCGGAGGCGGAGCGCTCGCAACCCTATCTGCTCGAGAAGCGGGTGATCGTGTCGGGCGAGGAGCTCACCGATGCACAGCCCAGCTTCGACCAGCGTACCAGCGAGCCCATCGTCACGTTCAAGTTCAACACCTCCGGCGCGCGCAAATTCGCGCAGGTCACCCAAGAGAACGTCGGACGGCCGTTCGCAATCGTGCTGGACGATAAGGTCATCTCGGCTCCCGTCATCCGCGAGCCGATCCTGGGCGGGAGCGGCCAGATCTCGGGTAACTTCACCGTGGAGTCCGCCAACAATCTCGCCATTCTTCTGCGCGCCGGCGCGCTGCCGGCCAAGCTCACGGTGATCGAGCAGCGCGTGGTGGGCGCGGGCCTCGGCCAGGATTCGATCGAGAAAGGCAAGCTTGCGTCCTATTTCGGCGCCGCGCTCGTCGTCGTCTTCATGGTGGTGACGTACGGGCTGTTCGGCGTTTTCGCCAGCATCGCCGTTGCCGTCAACGTGGGAATGATCTTCGGCATTTTGTCGCTGCTCAATGCGACGCTCACTTTGCCGGGTATCATCGGCATCGTGCTCACGATCGGGATTGCGGTCGACAGCAACGTGCTCATCTACGAGCGCATCCGTGAGGAGGTCCGCACCGGCCGCACCCCCATTACCGCCATCGATGCCGGCTTCACGCGCGCGCTCGCAACCATCCTCGATTCGAACATCACGACCTTCATCGCGGCCGCGGTGCTGTTCTTCTTCGGTAGCGGCCCGGTACGCGGCTTCGCCGTCACCCTCGGCATCGGCATCGTGACGACCGTCTTCACCGCCTTCACACTGACGCGGCTGATCGTGGCCTGGTGGGTGAGGTGGGCGCGTCCCCGGCAACTAGCGATTTCATAGGCGGACCGACGTGCGCCTTTATCGCTCCATCCCGCTGCTGCGGATCGTCCCCGACGACACCAAATTCGACTTCATGCGCTTTCGGCGCATCAGCTTTCCGGTGTCCGCGGCGCTGTCGATCGTTGCCATCCTGCTGTTCTTTTTTCACGGACTCAATTTCGGCATTGATTTCGTCGGCGGCACGCTGATCGAGGTGCAGGCGAAGAGCGGCGCGGCCGATCTTGCCAAGATGCGCGCGGCGCTGGGTGGGCTCGGGCTCGGCGACGTGCAGCTGCAGGAGTTCGGCAGCCCGGCCGACGTGTTGATCCGCGTTGCCCAGCAGCCGGGCGGGGAACAGGCCCAGCAGGCCGCCATCACCAAGGTCCGCGAGGCGTTGGGCAACGAGGTCGACTATCGCCGGGTGGAAGTGGTTGGCCCGCGCGTGTCGTCGGAACTGTTGGCCAAGAGTACGATCGGGCTCGGCCTCGCGATCTTCGCCATCCTGATCTATCTCTGGTTCCGCTTCGAATGGCAGTTCTCGCTCGGCGCCATGATAGCGAACGTGCACGATCTCGTGCTCACGATCGGCTACATGTCGTTGACGCAGATCGATTTCGATCTCTCGAGCATCGCGGCGCTGCTCACCATTCTCGGCTACTCGCTCAACGACACGGTGGTCATCTACGACCGCATTCGCGAAATGCTGCGCCGATACAAGCGCATGTCCATGCCGGATCTGCTCAACATCTCGGTCAATTCGACCCTGTCGCGCTCGATCATCACCCACGTGACGGTGACGCTTGCTCTGCTCGCGCTGCTTCTGTTCGGCGGCCATGCCATCCACAGCTTCGTGGCGACCATGATCTTCGGCGTCGTGCTGGTCGGCACGTATACCTCGGTCTTCATCGCCGCTCCGATCCTGATTTATCTCGGGGTGGGGACGTCACGCATGGAAGCCGAGGAGCCGGCGGAGGAAGCGAAGACCTCGAGCGTGAAGTCGTAGCCCGCGCGCCGCGAGAATCATAAGTGTCCTTTTGACTCCGAAATCTCGCACGAGGGTGCGCTGCAAGCGCTCGTGAGCTTCGGAATCGAGACGCTCACCCATGCAAGATGCATTCGCCCATTGCGAGGCGCTGTTACGCGCGGCGGACAGGGACCGCTTTCTCACGACCTTGTTTGCCCCCGCCGAGCATCGCGACGCGCTGGTCGCGCTCTACGCCTTCAACGTGGAAGTCGCGCGCGTGCGCGAGGTCGCTCGCGAGGCGCTAGCAGGGGAGATTCGCCTGCAGTGGTGGAGCGACGTATTGGGCGGTATGGGTCGAGGCGAGGTCGCGGCCCATCCGGTGGCGGCGGCGCTGCTCGCAAGCATGGCACGCTACCGGCTGCCGCCAGAGCCATTCAAGGCCCTCATCGAGGCGCGCAGGTTCGATCTCTACGACGAACCGATGGCGACGCTTGCCGATCTCGAAGCCTATGCCGACGGCGCCTCCGCGAGCCTCATCGCGCTTGCGGCGCAAATTCTCGCTGCCGGCGGCGAGCCGGGTATCGGCGCGCTGAGCCACCACGCCGGCCTTGCCCATGCGCTTGCCGGGTTGCTCGCGGCGTTTCCGATCCATGCTGCGCGTGGTCAGCTCTTCATCCCGCTCGAAATGCTGGCACGGCACGGCGCCGACCGGCTGGACGTCAAGGGCGGCCCGGCGACACCGCAATTGCGCGCGGCATTGGCCGAGTTGCGCCTGCGCGCGCGCCACCATCTCGACGTGGCGCAGCAACTGCTCGCGACCGCCGCGCCCGCCGTCGTACCGGCGCTGCTGCCGGTTGCGCTGGCGGGGTCGACGCTCGAGCGCATGGAGCGCCGCAGCTACGATCCATTCGTGCCAGTTGCGATCGCGCCGTGGCGGCGACAGTGGCTCATCTGGCGCGCGGCCCGGCGGCCGCGGCGGATCTTCGGCTAGAACGCAAATCGGTCGCGCAGGTTGCGACGATCGGCGACGATGCGCGCGACGAGGACGCGCTCGTCCTCGCCTGCGATCAGCGAGTCGATCAGATCGACCTGGTTCATCGCGACGAGTTCGAGGATTTCGCCGCGCACTTCCCCCGCGGCAGTCCGGGGCAATGCCCCGGTCAGCTGCAGGTGCTCGGGCGCTTTGGGGGCCGCCTTGTCCGGCGTCTCCGCCGCGAGAAATTCGCGCAGGCTGCGCTCGGTCAGCCCTAGATCGCCTTCGACGAACGCATAAAGGCCGGTCCCGACGCGGCGATCGGGGAAGGCCACGACCATCGCGTCGCGCACCTGCGGGTGCGCCTTCAGGCGTGCCGTGATGCGGGGTGCGTCGTAGAGGAGCCGCGTCCCGCCGCCTTCGCGGTCGCTGACGTGCAGCATATCGCGGGTGATCCAGTAATAGAGCTTCTTGCCGGTCGCCATCCAGACGCGGGTCAGGAGGCTCTTCTTCGCGAGCACGCGGCGCTCGGCGGCGGTGAGCGCCTCGGGGGCATAGCGCCGCTTGTGTTTGAGCAGGTGCCGCAGGTCCTCGTAAGCCGCGATGCGGAAAAGCCAGGAGCGGCGCGAGAAGTGGGCGGCAAGCTGGAAATCGGTGAGATAGGCGCGCCCGTCGCGCCCGCGCAGCCAGTTCTGCTCCTTGGCGAGGTCGTTGTGGCAGATGCCGGCGCGATGCAGCTTGCGCAGCGCCGCCTTGGCCGAGCGGAAGAAGCCGTGCTCGCCGCGCGGCTTGGCGATGTGGAGCGGCAGGCCATCGATCCAGCCGCGAATGAGCGCGTCACGACCGGCGAACAGGAGCGGCGGCGCAATGCCGAGCTCGCCCGCGATCGCGAGCGCCCGCCGCTCGCGCCCGAACAGATGGCGCGCCAGGCCAAAACTCCACCACGGGACTTCGTCGATCCGGCGCAGCACCGCCTCGACCTCGCCCGCGCGGGTGCCGAAGCGGCCGCGCTCCACGGTCGAAAACAGGTCGCGCTTGAGCACCACCCCGTTGGTCCAGCGACCCTCGATTTCGCGCGGCAAGCTCATGCGTCCTATTCCGCCGCCGCGGCGCGATCAGCGCTGGTGATCCAGCGCTCGAGGTCGACGAGCGCGCGGCGACTGAGCGCGCGCTTTTTGGCCAGCGCCTTCTGCGTGCCACGCAGCCGCTCTCCGCTTTCGCTCTTGACTGCATGCGTGAGCGGCGGAAAGAGGCCGAAATTGACGTTCATCGGCTGATACGAGCGCGTGCCGGCGGGTCCGGCGCCCGAGGCGGTTTCCACATGGCCGCCGGTGATGTGTGCGAGCAATGCGCCATGCGCCGTGGTCGGCGGCGGCGGCGCAAGGTAATGGCCAAGCCGTTCGGCGACTGCAAACCGGCCGGCGAGGAGCCCAATGGCGGCGGATTCCACGTAGCCCTCGCAGCCGGTTATCTGACCGGCAAAGCGCAGGCGCGGCTCGGCGTTGAGCCGCAAGGCGCTATCGAGGAGCTTCGGCGCGTTGAGGAAGGTGTTGCGGTGAAGGCCGCCGAGACGCGCGAATTCGGCCCGCTCGAGGCCGGGAATGGTGCGCAAGAGCCGGGCCTGCTCGCCGTGCTTGAGCTTGGTCTGGAAGCCGACCATGTTGAACAGGGTGCCGAGCCGATTGTCCTGGCGCAGCTGAACGACGGCATAGGGCTTGATGCCCGGCGCGTGCGGATTGGTGAGACCGAACGGCTTCATCGGCCCATGGCGCAGCGTTTCGCGGCCGCGCGCCGCCATCACCTCGATGGGCAAGCAGCCGTCGAAATAGGGCGTCTCCCAGTCGTGGAAGGCGACCGTGTCGCCGGCGAGCAAGGCGGCGACGAAGGCGTCGTATTGCTCGCGCGTGAGCGGACAGTTGATGTAATCGGCGCCCGATCCACCAGGTCCCGCCTTGTCGTAGCGCGACTGCAGCCAAGCGCGCGACATGTCGATCGTCTCGCGGTGAACGATCGGGGCGATGGCGTCGAAGAAGGCGAGCGCGTCCTCGCCGGTGAGCTTGGCGATCGCTTCGGCAAGCGCCGGCGAGGTCAGCGGTCCGGTGGCGACGATGACGCTGTCCCAATCAGCAGGCGGCAGGCCTGCGACCTCCTCGCGGCGGATATCGATCAGCGGATGGGCGGTAAGCGCCGCGGTCACGGCCGCCGCAAAGCCCTCGCGATCGACCGCCAATGCGCCTCCTGCCGGGACCTGATTGATGTCGGCCGTGCGCATGATCAGCGAGCCGAGGCGGCGCATTTCCTCATGCAGGAGGCCGACGGCGTTGTGCTCCTTGTCGTCGGAGCGCAACGAGTTCGAGCAGACCAGCTCGGCGAGCGCGGCGGTCTTGTGGGCGGCGGTCGTGCGCAGCGGACGCATCTCGTGGAGCACGACCGGCACGCCGCGCGCGGCGACCTGCCAAGCCGCCTCCGATCCGGCAAGCCCGCCGCCGATGATGTCCACTGCTGGCAGACGATGTTCGGTCATGGGACGAGATTATCTCGTCCCGTTTTCGGTGTTGCAAATCGCGGCTGGCGGAACGCGGAACCAGTCGGGGTTGAAACGCGAGCGAGGCTTTTAAGCCTCAAAGCAAAAGCGCCCGCACGGGGCGGGCGCCTTTGGAGTTAGAACTTTTCGCGCTGGGCGGTGTCCCACGCGATCCGCGGGATGTCCGACCGGGTGATACCGATGTCGGCCAATTCGCGGTCGCCGAGCTGATAGAGCTCTCTCAGGCTCGTGTTGTAGCGCCTCCAAGCGCGCAGGAAATTCAGGATTGCGACCAACATGGCTTGTTACCTTTCCTCCCGGCCCGAGGCCGGGCAATCGTTACAGCGGAAAGTAAGGTTCCATGGTGCGTTGCATCAGATGTCATGTTGCGCCGCAGCTATGCAAAATATGCATATTTTAAGTCATTGGTTCTTCACAAAGATCAAGCGATTCGCCGTCGCCGACTGCAGGCGAAACCAGCGCCGATTTTGGGCCGAAATGCGCCGTCCCGACCGGCCTACGCGCCGGCCGCGCTGGCGCCGCCAAAGCGCTCCTTCCAGCGCGGAATGACGTCCCGGTTGTAGACATTGTCCGGAATGCCACCCTTGAGCGCGGTGACCACCGAGCGCGTGGCCCAGGCCACGCCCTGCCGGAGCTCGCCTCCCTCGGTATAGGAGGCAGAGTGGGGCGAGAGCAGTACGCGGTCGCCAAGCCTGCGCAGGGGAGACTCCGCCGGCAGTGGCTCCTCCTCGAAGGCATCGATGGCAGCGCCGCGGATGCGCCCCTCGTCGATGGCGCGCGCGAGCGCCTTTTCGTCCACCACCTTGCCGCGGGCGGTGTTGAGCACGATGGCATTCGGTTTCATCAGCGCGAGCTCGGCTTCGCCGAACATGTAGCGCGTCTCCGGCGTGAGCACGACGTGGAACGACACGACGTCCGACTCCCGCAGCAGCGTCTGGTAATCGACCGACGTGACGCCGTGGGTGAGGAAATGCGCGGGCGGCACATAGGGATCGTAGGCGATGATCCGCGCGCGCCAGGGCGCCAGCAGCTGGGCGACCCGCGTTCCGATCCGCCCGAGGCCGACGAGGCCGACGGTCTGGCCGGGGAATCCGTCGGAGGCGCGGCTGCCGACGTAATAGGCGAAGTTGTCCGCGGTGCGCCATTTCCCCGCGCGCACGTCGGCGTCGCGCTCGGCGACTTTCTTCAGCAGCGACAGCATGAAGGCAATGGTGGTTTCGGCGACGCCGAAGCAGTTGGATTCGGTCGGCGCGTGGCAGACCATGATGCCGAGCTCGGTCGCGGCTTGCGTGTCCACGTCATCGACGCCGACGGTGTATTTGGCGACGATGCGCAGCCGCTGCGAGGCCTGCATGATCCGCCGGCTGATCGGCGTGTGGCGCATGGACGTGCCCATGAGCGC
>JAFAHL010000316.1 GCA_019237215.1 Hyphomicrobiales bacterium
TCCCATTCGCACAGCAATGGCGCGATGGCCGCTGCGAGCGCGGATCGTGGTCGAGAGCGCCGACAAGCAGGCGGCGTTCCGCACTGCCACGGTGGCGCTCGCGAAGTCCGGCACGGTCACGCTCGAACTTGCGCTCGCCGGCGTGCCCATGATCGCCGCCTACAAGGTAACGACGCTCGAATACCTCGCCGTGGGACGAGGAATTTTGAAGCGACTTCCTTCGATCATTCTGACCAATCTCTTGCTCGGCGAGAATGTGGTTCCAGAGCTACTCCAGCACAACTGCACCGCGGAAAAGCTCGCCGCGGCGCTGCTCCCGCTGTTCGGCGACACGCCGGAGCGACGCCGCCAGGTCGAGGCGTTTTCCCGGCTCGATGCCATTATGGAGGTCGGATCGAGCGTGCCCGCGATGCGGGCCGCCGATGTCGTGCTTGCCGCGGCCCACCGCGACGCGCCGACACGATAAATGTCGTTACCAGCGTGGTGGTCGCCTCGTGGGGGGCGGCAGCGGTTGATGCGCGTCGCTACTTCCGGCGCGAGATCGGCACGTAGTCGCGCTGTGTGGCACCGGTATAGAGCTGGCGCGGACTCCCGATCTTCTGGTGCGGATCCTCGATCATTTCCTTCCACTGAGAAATCCAGCCGACGGTGCGGGCAACCGCGAACAACACGGTGAACATCGTGGTCGGAAAGCCCATAGCCTTGAGGGTGATGCCGGAATAGAAGTCGATGTTGGGATAGAGCTTCTTCTCGATGAAATAGTCGTCGTGCAGTGCGATCCGCTCGAGCTCGAGTGCGACGTCGAGCAGCGGGTCGTCCTTCACTCCGATTTCGCTCAGCACTTCATGGCAGGTCTTCTGCATGATCTTGGCGCGTGGGTCGTAGTGCTTGTAGACCCGGTGCCCGAAACCCATGAGGCGGAAGCTGTCGTTCTTATCCTTGGCACGACGGATATATTCCGGGATGCGCTCGGGCTTGCCGATCTCGCGCAGCATGTTCAGAGCCGCCTCGTTGGCGCCGCCGTGCGCAGGACCCCAGAGGCACGCACAGCCCGCCGCGATGCACGCAAAGGGGTTGGCGCCGGAGGAGCCGGCGAGCCTGACCGTGGAGGTCGAGGCATTTTGCTCGTGGTCGGCGTGCAGGATGAAGATGCGATCCATCGCGCGGGCGAGGACGGCATTGGGCTTATACTCCTCGCACGGCACCGCGAAGCACATGCGCAAGAAATTGGTCGCATAGTCGAGGTCGTTCTTCGGATAGATGAAAGGCTGACCGATCGAGTACTTATAGGCCATCGCCGCGATCGTCGGCATTTTCGCGATCATGCGGATCGAGGCAATCATCCGCTGGGTTGGATCGGAGATATCCGTGGAGTCGTGATAAAACGCCGAGAGCGCCCCGACGCACCCCGTCATCACCGCCATCGGGTGCGCGTCGCGCCGAAAGCCCTGATAGAACCGACTCATTTGCTCGTGCACCATCGTGTGGTGGGTGACACGATTGTCGAAGTCGGCCTTCTGCGCGCCGGTCGGAAGCTCGCCGTAGAGCAGGAGATAACAGGTCTCGAGAAAGTCGCCGTGCTCGGCCAGCTGTTCGATCGGATAGCCGCGGTAGAGCAGAATTCCTTCATCGCCGTCGATATAGGTGATCTTGGATTCGCAGCTCCCGGTCGAGGTGTAGCCCGGATCGTAGGTGAACATTCCGGTCTCGGTATAGAATTTGCCGATGTCGATGACCGAAGGACCGATCGTCCCCTCGTAGATCGGAAACGTCGTGTCCCTATCGCCGACGACGAATTTGCCGGTCTTGATGTTGGCGCCCGTCTTCGCATCCATGATCGAGCCCTCAATTTGTGTCGCCCCGGCGGAGCGCGTTCCCCTCCGGCCGGTGGGATGGCTTGCGCCAAGTGCTTCCGGACGCCCGTGGGGGAAGCCGCTTTTTTGCGTAGCCCATCCCAGTGTGCACTGCAAGACGGCGGCATCGGCGCAGCTTCGCTGCACTGGCGTACCTAGACATCATGTGGAGATTGCCCTCCCGCGCGGCCAGAGGGGTTTTGCTTCTCTTGGGGAATGGAGCGGCCTATCGGCTCGCGGTGCACGGCCCGGCTTGGTCTTGCAGCCGGCCGAGGCTTTCGCTCTTCCCCAGCACCGCCAACACGTCGAAGATCGGGGGCGAGGTGGTGCGCCCAGTCAGCGCGGCGCGCAATGGCTGCGCGACATTCCCGAGCTTAAGCCCCTTGCGCTCGGCAAAGGCGCGCACGGCCTGTTCGGTGGTTTCCGCGCTCCAAGGCTCAACCATCTTGAGGTCTGCCGAAAGGTCACCGAGGAGACTGCGCGTCTCGGCCGTCAGCAAGCCGGCAGCGTTATCATCGAGGGCGAGTGGGCGCTCAGCCACTATGAAGCGGGCGCCGTCCGCGAGCTCGACCAGGGTCTTGGCCCGTTCCTTCAGCCCGGCCATGGCCGCAAGCAGCTTCTTGCGCATATCCGGCGTCAGCTTGGCCGCAAGCTCAGGTCCGCCGGCCATGTGCGGTAGCACGCGCTCGAGCTCGGCGAGGAGGTCGGCGTCGGCGGTCTGGCGCAAATAGTGGCCGTTGAGGCTCTCGAGCTTGGCGAAGTCGAAGCGCGCGGGTGAGCGCCCGATCTGCGGCAGATCGAAGGCCGCGATCATCTCCTCGGTCGAGAAGATTTCCTGGTCGCCATGGCTCCACCCCAGCCGCACGAGATAATTGCGCATGGCGGTGGGCAGATAGCCCATCGCTCGGTACGCATCGACCCCGAGCGCGCCGTGCCGCTTGGACAATTTCGAGCCGTCAGGGCCATGAATGAGCGGGATGTGCGCCATGACCGGCACGCGCCAGCCGAGTGCGTTGTAGATCTGGGTCTGGCGCGCGGCATTGGTGAGGTGGTCGTCACCGCGGATGACATGGGTGACCCCCATATCGTGATCATCGACCACGACCGCGAGCATGTAAGTCGGCGTGCCGTCCGAACGCAACAACACGAGATCGTCGAGGTTTTCATTCTGCCATTCGACCCGCCCCTGCACCTGATCCTCGATCACGGTCTCGCCCGTCAGCGGTGCTTTGAGCCGGATCACCGGTTGGACCCCGGGCGGGGCCTCGGAGGGATCGCGATCGCGCCAGCGGCCGTCATAGAGCTTGGTACGCCCTTCGCTGCGCGCCTTCTCGCGCATCTGCGCGAGCTCGTCGGGCGAGGCGTAGCAGCGATAGGCGCGGCCCGCTTCCAACAGGACCTGGGCTACCTCGCGGTGACGCTCGGAGCGCGAGAATTGGTAGACGGCCTCGCCGTCCCATTCCAGGCCGAGCCAGGAGAGCCCATCGAGGATGGCCTCGATCGCAGCTTGCGTGGAGCGCTCGCGGTCGGTGTCCTCGATCCGCAGCAGCATCTTCCCGCCACGCCCGCGGGCATAGAGCCAGTTAAACAGCGCGGTGCGCGCCCCCCCGATATGCAGAAAGCCCGTTGGCGAAGGAGCAAACCGCGTGACGATGGTCTCGCTCATGTCGGGTGGTCTTTGCGACGATCCGCCTCGCTGCTGCCTCGGAAGCCCGACATCGGAGCACAAGAGGCCCTCGCAGCCTGGAAAGCCGGACCGGTTGTCAGCGGGTTTCGTGTAGCACAGAAGTAAGTTGGGTCATTAAAGGTTTCGCAGGCCGATGGTCTTGGCGCGTGCCCGCGGATTTGGCACATAGGCCGCGGCACCGACAATGGGATTGAAGCGGCATGACGGCAACTGGAACGGCGGTAGCGGAGGTGGGGCGGGATTTCATCCGCGACATCATCGAGGCGGATCTCGCCGCCAAGCGCCACACCACCGTGGTGACCCGCTTCCCGCCGGAGCCGAACGGCTATCTGCATATTGGCCACGCCAAGTCGATCTACCTCAATTTCGGCGTTGCGCAGGAGTTCGGCGGCCGCTGTCACCTGCGCTTCGACGACACCAATCCGACGAAGGAGGAGCAGGAATACATCGACGCCATCGAGGACGATGTGCGCTGGCTCGGCTTCGACTGGGGGACCCATCTCTATCACGCATCGGACTACTTCGAGCAGCTCTACCAGTGGGCCGAGCACCTGATCCGTACCGGCAAGGCCTATGTCGACGACCAGTCGCAGGAAGAAATGCGCCTCACCCGCGGCACGCTGACCGAGCCGGGACGCAATAGTCCCTGGCGTGAACGATCGGTCGAGGAAAACCTCGATCTGTTCCGCCGCATGCGGGCGGGCGAGTTCCCGAACGGGGCGCGGGTGCTGCGGGCCAAGATCGATATGACGTCCGGCAACATCAATCTGCGCGACCCAGTGCTCTACCGTATCCTGCACGCGAGCCATCCGCGCACCGGCACTGCCTGGAGCATTTATCCCAGCTATGACTTTGCCCATGGCCAATCGGACGCGATCGAGCGCGTCACCCACTCGCTCTGCACGCTCGAATTCGAGGACCACCGCCCCTTGTACGACTGGTTCCTCGAACATCTGCCTGTTCCGTCCCGTCCGCGGCAGTACGAGTTCGCCCGCCTCAATCTCACCCATACGGTGCTGTCCAAACGCGTACTCACCGAACTGGTGCGTGGCGGACACGTCAAGGGCTGGGATGATCCGCGCATGCCGACCCTCGCAGGGTTGCGCCGCCGCGGCGTGCCGCCCCAGGCGGTGCGCGATTTCGTCAAGCGGGTCGGGGTTGCCAAGGCCAACAGCGTGGTCGATATCGCCATGTTCGACTTTTCGGTGCGCGAGGTCCTCAACAAAACGGCCTTGCGACGCATGGCGGTGCTACGCCCGTTGAAGATCGTCATCGAGAACTACCCCGAAGGGCAAAGCGAGGAGCTCGAAGCGGTCAACCATCCCGACGCTCCGGCCGCGGGGACGCGGCGCCTTCGCTTCGGCCGCGAGCTTTATATCGAGCGCGACGATTTCATGGAGAACCCGCCTAAGAAATTTTACCGACTCTCGCCCGGACGCGAGGTTCGACTGCGCTATGCCTATTTCATTACCTGCCGCGAGGTGGTGAAGAATCGCGCCGGCGAGGTGGTGGAGCTACGCTGCAGCTATGATCCCCAGACCCGTGGCGGCAACGCCCCGGACGGTCGCAAGGTGCAGGCTACGCTGCATTGGGTATCGGCCGCGGCCGCGGTGCCAGCGGAAGTTCGGCTCTACAACCAGCTGTTTTCGCGCCCCGATCCAAACCCCGCCGACTTCATCGCCGATCTCAACCCCGATTCACTCGAGGTGCTGGCGGGCTGCAAGCTCGAACCTGAGCTTGCTGCCGCAAACACCGACGATCCCGTCCAGTTCGAGCGGCAGGGTTATTTCTGCCGCGATCCGGACTCGACGCCAGCCCATCTCGTGTTCAACCGCACCGTCGGCCTGCGCGATACCTGGGCGCGGGTGAGCGGCGGGAAAGGCGCCTAGTGCGCAACGGCAAGTGCGCGCCATGGGATCATCAGCGTGGCACGTAGTTGCGCAATTCGTTGCGCAGGAAGTTGCCGATCCGTTTGCCGCGATTGCGCAACACGCGCAATATTCCGGCGTCGACGAAATAGGTGTGCAGGATGCTGTCGCGCGTTGTCACTTCAGGGCCGACCGGGTCGGCGGAGTGCCACGTGTCCTCACCCACCGCGAACGCGTAGCCGGTATTGGGCGCAAATTTCATCTGGGTCCGCTTCGGCAGGCTGCCGTCGGCCAGCTTTTCGTGGAAGATCGTGCCGATGTCGGTATGCGACGCATCGCGCGGCAGAAAAAGTTGCACGGTAATTCCTTTCCAGCGCGTATCGGTGTGCGGATCGATCTTGTAACCGGGCACGTCCCGAGTGAGAATCGCGATCGGGTACATGCCCACTTTGGCGTAGTTCGGCCCGAAACGGCGCGCCAGCGCGGGGGCAAGCTTGCGCACGAAGGCGGCTTTGACGGGTTCCGAGCAAAGCGCACGGCCGACGACGTCCCAAACCACGCGCTTCTCCGGCGGTAGATGGCGGATGTACTCGGGAAAAAGGTCGATCTTCACCCGGGTATGGGTGCCGTCCGCCAGCACGTTGCATTGGTTTTGACCGTAGAGCGGCCGATAGTCCAACGCCTCCGGCATCGCCGTCAGCATGGATGCATAGAAGTCATCGGGAAAGACCTTTTCGAGCTGGAGATGATAGAACGGCGCTTCCCCGGCGCGGGCAGCATCGATGGATCTCACAATGAAGTCGCGCAAGCGCTCGACCGCGCGAATGCGATCCGTGCGCTTGAGTTCAACGCCTTGGTCCATATCTGCCTCGGGTATCGTGCGTAATGCGGTTCGGACCCAGCGCAATCCGGAAATGTCCCGCATTTCGCGGCGTTGCGCGCGCAGTTACCATCGCGCTGTCGATGAGACCATAACCTGCCGCCTGCAATCAACCTCCGAAGTTCCCGTTAGCGGCGATGCGGGGCCCCCGGGCAAAATGCCGGGGCGGCATTGACATTGCACTCCGCTCCATCAACCGCAAGCGCTGTGGACACCCGCGCAAGGCCGTGTCCAGGTCAGCGGCATTGTGTAGGATGCCCGGGTGAAATGTAGCGCGGGCGTCAGGGGGCCGCGCGATGGTCGAGCAGAGCAGATCGCGCGGACGGGCCGAGGCCTGGCGGCCTTGGACTGCGGCAGGGCGCAGGCCCGCACTGGCCTGGCCGCAGAGCCTCAGGGATTTCGCACGCCGTGCGGCGCAGCGCGTGCGCGAATGGGCGACGGCCGAGGTCGCTCCGGGCCGGCTGGTGCCGTGGCTCGCGATCGCATTCGGCTGCGGGACTATCATCTATTTCGCCGTCGAGCAGGAGCCCGCGCCTTGGGCAGCAGCGCTGCTGCTTGCCGCGACCGTAGCAGCGGCCATTGTGTGCCGCCATCGGCCGTTCGCCCTGCCGGCGACGGTCGGCATCGCTGCCGTCGCAGCCGGGTTTGCGACCGCCAGCATCAAACGCGAAATCATCGCCCATCCCGTCCTAGCGGCGCCGGTATGGAACGTGGAATTGGCGGGCTTTGTCGAGATGCGCGAAGAACGCGAGCGCTCCGACCGAATCGTCGTGCGTCTCGAACGCATCGACAGCGCGCGGTTGAATGAGAGACTCGAGCGCGTGCGCGTATCGGTGCGCAAGGGCACGGCGCCGGCGGTCGGCAGTTTCGTCGAGTTCAAGGCGCGGTTATCTCCTCCGCTCGAACCCTTGCGGCCCGGCGGTTATGACTTCGCGCGCGACATGTATTTCCAGCGCATCGGCGCCTCGGGCTTCGTGCTCGGCCGCATCCGCACAGCTGAGGCGCCGCGCGCGCCCGGGCTGCGGCTGCGCTACGCCACGGTCATGGATGGAATGCGCGAAGCCATCGATAAGCGCATCCGCGCGGTTCTGACCGGCGACAAGGGAGCGATCGCATCGGCGCTGATCACGGGCAAGCGTGACGCCATCTCAACGCCGGTGAACGAGGCCATGTATGTATCGGGCCTCGGCCACGTGCTTTCGATCTCGGGTTACCACATGGCGGTGGTGGCTGGCGTCATGTTCTTTGCGTTCCGCGCGTTGTTTGCGCTGATGCCGGCCTTCAGCAGCCGCCATCCCATCAAGAAGTGGGCGGCGCTTGCCGCCCTGATCGCGGCGGCATTCTATCTTCTGTTGTCGGGCGCGGAGGTTGCGACCCAGCGCTCCTTCATCATGATCGGCATCGTTCTCATCGGCGTGATGGTCGATCGCCCGACCCTGACCTTCCGCACGCTCACGGTAGCGGCATTTGGCGTGCTGCTGCTCGCACCCGAAGCGATCGTTCACCCCAGCTTCCAAATGTCGTTTGCGGCAACGCTCGCGCTTGTCGCCGGCTATCAGCAGGGCCTGCCATGGATGAGCAAGGGCGGCGATACCCCGCTCGCGGCGAAGATCGCGCTGTGGGGCGGCCGGGAGATCGCCGGCCTGTTGCTCGTCTCGCTGCTCGCCGGCACCGCGACCATCCCATACGTCGCCTATCACTTTCACCGCATATCTCCCTATGGCGTGATCGCGAATCTAATGGCGATGCCGGTGGTGTCGGCCTGGGTCATGCCGGCGGGGATTCTTGGCCTGATGAGTATGCCGTTCGGCTTCGACGGCCTGTGGTGGCGGTTGATGGGGCAGGGCATCGACTGGATGATCTCCGTTGCACTGTGGGTCACGAGCTTTCCCGGAGCGCTGGGCCGGATGGCGGCGTTCGGCACCGGCCCGCTGCTGCTGTGCACCGGTGGGCTCACCGTGCTCTGCTTATTCAAGACGCCTTTGCGGTTCATCGGTGCCGTGTTGATTGGGGGCGCCATTGTGCTGATGATTCGCTCGCCCCAGCCCGATGTGCTGATCGCCGCCGACGGCAGCGCCACCGCCATCCGTGGCGAAGACGGCCGCTTTTCCATGGTCAAATCGGGTGGCGATGTCTTTGCGTTGCGCGAATGGCTTGCGGCCGATGCCGATGCGCGCACGCCGAAGGACACTACGCTTGGCGACGGGATCAGATGCGATGCGGCGGGCTGCATCGGGAGGCTGCGCGACGGCTCGCTCGTCGCCATCGCAAAGACGAGCGAGGCGTTCGAGGAGGACTGCCGCCGCGCGGTGCTGGTGGTGAGTGCGCGCGATGTGCCGCCCGGCTGTGCCGCGCTTGTGGTCGACCGCCAGGTCTGGCAGCGCTCGGGCGCGATGGCGTTGCGGCGCCTCGGCGAGCGCTTTGAGATCACCACCACCCGGCCTTTGGGCTATGACCGCCCGTGGAGACGCGCGGTCGCGCCAGAAAGCGACGCGCCCGCGCCGCCACGCGCGATGCCAGCCCAGCCGCGCGACGCCACGCCGCGCGAAGACGATCTGGAGGCAGGCGACTGAAGCCGTTGTCCCGCTTCGAGCAAGCGCGGGGATTGCGGTTAATAGCGTCGGAACAGTCCGACCAGCTTGCCCTGGATGCGTACGCGGTTGGGCGGGAGGATTCTGACCTCGTAGGCGGTATTGGCGGGCTCGAGCGCAATCGAGGCGCCGCGGCGTCGGAAACGCTTGAGGGTCGCCTCTTCTTCGTCGATCAGCGCCACCACAATATCGCCGGTATCAGCCCCCTCGGTCTTCTTGAGCAGTGCGATATCGCCGTCGAGGATGCCGGCCTCGATCATGCTGTCGCCGCGCACCTCGAGCGCGAAATGCTCGCCGGTCGACAGCACGTCGGGCGGCATGTTGATGACGTGGCTCTTGGTCTGGATCGCCTCGATCGGTGTGCCGGCGGCGATGCGGCCCATGACAGGCACCGCCACCGGGCGTCCGCCTTCTTCCTCCGATGCGGCCCGCACCCGGCCGAGATTGCCCTCGATTACGCTCGGCGTGAATCCGCGTGCGCGGCCCGCGCCGATGCCGTGCGCGACCGACTCAGGCAGCTTGATCACTTCGATGGCGCGGGCACGATTGGGAAGACGGCGGATGAAGCCGCGTTCCTCCAGCGCCGTGATGAGACGATGGATCCCGGATTTGGAACGCAGATCGAGCGCGTCCTTCATCTCGTCGAAGGAGGGCGGCACGCCGGTCTCTTTTAGGCGCTCGTGGATGAAGCGCAGCAACTCGAATTGTTTGCGGGTCAGCATCTTGCATTTCCCCCATTGCGGCGGCGCCAAAAAGACTCGCCGAAACAAATCATGAACAGACACTATATGTTCGATATGTGTTCCGCAACCATTTAATTTGGCGTGAACGCGCGTCAAGGAAACCGCAAGAGCTTGCGCCCGCAGCGGCGCATCTTGGGTGCCGGGGCTGCCTGAAACCGGTGTCCTTTGGCCGATCGAGTAGGCCTTTGGACGAGACGCCACAGGTAGCTCTGCGAGGGTCAGTCTCGCGTCCGCGATACAGCAGCGGGCCACGCCACATCTTGCTGGCGTCGCCTTCGACCATGGCCTCCCCATCGCCGCTGGCGCTAGGGCACGAGCCTGATGATGGAACAGCGCTCGCCCGCCTTAACGGGCGGGGCGTGCGGTTCGCGAACAAGCAGGCAGTCCGCGCGCGCGAGCAGCATGAGCATGGAACTGTCCTGCGCCGGTGCCGGCGTCGCGATCGGGACGCCATCGGGACCGGGCGCCAGCGTGGCGCGCAGGTAGTCGGCGCGCTCGTCGTTTGCCGGGAGATCACAGCCGAGGCGCGCCGGTTCCAGTGCCGGCGCAACATCGCTGCGGCCGGCAAGGCGCCGGATGAGAGGAACCAGAAAGAGCACCGCGCAGACATAGGCCGACACCGGATTGCCCGGCAGGCCGAGGACGTGCGTCACGCCGAGCCGCCCATGCATCATCGGCCGGCCAGGGCGCAGCGCCACCTTCCAGAACGACAGCGCGAGTCCCTCGGCCGCGAGCGCCCTTTGCACGAGGTCGTAATCGCCGACCGAGGCGCCACCCGAAGTGACGAGGATATCGGCGCCCACCTCGCGCGCACGCTGCACCCCCGCGGCAGTCTGAGCAAGGCGGTCGGGCACGATGCCAAGGTCGACGACCTCACACCCCTCCCGGCGCGCGAGCGCCATTGTGGCGTAGCCGTTGGAATAGACGATTTCGCCGAAACCCGGCGTGGTGCCGGGCATGACCAATTCGTCGCCGGTTGCGAGCACCGCTACCTTGGGGCGCCGATGCACCGGCACGGTCGGATGGTTCATGGCGGCCGCAAGCGCGAGATCGCGGTCGGTGAGACGATGACTTTTAGCGAGCAGCACCGCGCCGCGCTTGAAGTCGAGGCCCTCGACGCGGACGTGCTTGCCTTTGCTCGAAGCGGTGGTCACGATGACGGCGTCGCCGTCGCGCACCGTATTCTCCTGGATCACGATCGTGTCGGTGCCGGGCGGTAGCACGCCGCCGGTGAAGATACGCGCGGCTTCGCCGGCCTCGACCGTGCCTTGAAACGGATGTCCGGCCGCGACTTCGCCGACGAGCTTGAGCTTGACCGGCACCCTGGCGACGTCCGCCGAACGCACTGCGTAACCATCCATGGCCGAGACATCGGCCGGCGGCTGGGTGCGCAACGCCGCGACGTCAGCGGCGAGCACGCGTCCGTGGGCCTCGGTGAGTGGTGCGGGCTCGGCAGCTAACGGCTCGGCGTCCGCGAGCACGCGGGAGAGTGCCTCTGCGACCGGCATCAGCCCCACCGCTCACTCCTCTGCCCGATAATGCCCCGACCTTCCGCCGCGCTTCTCAAGCAGGCGGATGCCCTCGATGCGCATGCCACGCTCGAGCGCCTTGACCATGTCGTAGATGGTCAGGCAGGCGACGGCGACCGCGGTCAGCGCTTCCATCTCGACCCCCGTCGGCCCAGTGACTTTGACGCTGGCGCGCACCCTGAAGCCGGGCGGCTTGCGTTCGGGCTCAATGTCGACAGCAATGTTCGAGACGGGGAGGGGATGACAGAGCGGGACCAACTCGTGCGTGCGCTTTGCCGCCATGATGCCGGCGATGCGGGCAGCGCCGAGCACGTCGCCCTTCTTGGCGTTGCCTGCGAGCACCAGGTCGAGAGTCTTTGCCGCCATCACGACGCGGCCCTCCGCTATGGCCTTGCGCTCGCTCGGCGTCTTCGCCGACACGTCGACCATGCGCGCTTCGCCGCCTCGACCCAGATGGCTCAGCTTGGACGCGCGCGCCACCGCTTCACTCCGCGGCGCCGACCCGGCGCTCCTTGCGAATGAGCGCACGCGTCGCAGCCTCGACGTCGCGTTCGCGCATGAGGCTTTCGCCGACGAGCAAGGTCGAAATGCCGACCGTCGCCAAGTCATGGAGATCGGCAGGCGAAAAGATTCCGCTCTCGCCCACGATAATACGGCCAGGAGGGACCCTCGGCGCCAGGCGCCTACTGGTGGCGAGCGTCGTCTCAAAGGTCTTGAGGTTGCGGTTGTTGATGCCGATCAGCCGCGAGCGCAGGCGCAGCGCGCGTTCGAGCTCGTGCTCGTCGTGGACCTCCAGCAGGACGTCCATGCCGAATGCTTGCGCGGCGTCCTCGAGATCCTGTGCCACGCGGTCCTCCACCGCCGCCATGATGATCAAGATGCAATCAGCCCCCCACGCCCGCGCCTCAGCTATTTGATAGATGTCGTACATGAAATCCTTGCGCAGGACCGGAAGCTTGGTCGCGGCGCGCGCGGCGACGAGGTCTTGGGCCTTGCCTTGGAACGAGGGCGCATCGGTGAGCACCGAGAGGCAAGCCGCACCCCCCCGCTCGTAGGCGCGCGCCAATGCAGCTGGATCGAAATCAGCGCGGATCAGCCCTTTCGAGGGGCTCGCCTTCTTGATCTCGGCGATCAGGGCATAGTTGCCGGCGGCGAGTGCCTTGGCGATGGCGGCGATGAATCCGCGCGGGGCAGGAGCCGATCTGGCGGCGGCCTCGATCGTGGCGAAGGAATGGGCGCGCTTGGCGGCCGCGATCTCTTCGCGCTTGTAGGTCTCGATGCTGGTGAGAATGTCGGCCATGCCGGCTACTCGGCCCTCGGGTTCGCCTGCTCCGCGCCAAGACCGATCGCGTGATCCTCACGCATTCGAAATCGCGACCAGTTGCTGGAGTCGGCTTGCGGCTTGGCCGGAATCGATCGACGTCTGTGCGAGTGCCAGCGCTTGCTTGAGATCCTTGGCGCGAGCCGCGACCACCAGCGCCGCAGCCGCGTTGAGAACGGCAACATCGCGGAAAGCCCCTTGCTTGCCTTTGAGCACGTCGACGAGCGCCTGCGCGTTCTCCTTCGCCTCACCGCCGCGTAGGGCTTCGGACTTGACCCGCTGCAATCCCATCTCCTCAGGTGTGATCTCGAAGGTACGCACGGCTCCGTTCTCGAGCGCTGCGACATGGGTTGGCCCCGCCGTCGTGATCTCGTCGAGACCGTCCGAGCCGTGCACGACCCACACCGACTCGGAGCCGAGATTTTTCAGCACGTGAGCAAGCGGCTCGATCCATTGGCGCGAGAACACGCCGACCATTTGCCGCCTGACACCGGCGGGGTTGGAGAGCGGGCCCAGCAGATTGAAGATGGTGCGAGTGCCGAGCTCGACCCGCGTCGGGCCGACATTTTTCATCGCCGGGTGGTGCGCGGGTGCAAACATGAAGCCGATGCCGGCCTGCTTGATGCACCGACTGACGCCCTCCGGCGTCAATTCGATGTTCACCCCGAGCGCCGCGAGCACGTCGGCAGCGCCCGAGCGCGAGGAGAGCGCCCGGTTGCCGTGCTTGGCAACGGGAACGCCCGCACCCGCCACGATCAAGGCAGCGCAGGTCGAGATGTTGAACGAGCCGGAGGCATCGCCGCCGGTGCCGACGACGTCGATGGCATCGGCCGGGGCCCGCACGCGTAGCATCTTTTCCCGCATCGCGGTCACCGCGCCGGTGATCTCGTCGACCGTCTCGCCGCGCACGCGCAGCGCCATCAGGAGCCCGCCCATCTGCGACGGCGTCGCTTCGCCCGACATCATGCGGTCGAACGCGGACGCGGCTTCCTCGCGCGTGAGGCTCGCACCTGTCGCGACCTTGGCGATAAGCGCTTTGAATTCGTCGGCCATGAACGTCCTTTAGCCGGCGGCGCGCAAAGTCGCGCGGTTCTGCGTATTCCAGGCGGCGGCGAGATCGAGGAAATTCTTGAGCAGCTGCGGGCGATGCGCCGACGCTATGCTCTCGGGATGAAATTGCACGCCGTGGATAGGCAGGCGCGCGTGCTTAAGGCCCATGATCAGCCCGTCAGCGGTTTCGGCATTCACGATCAGATCGCGCGGGAGAGTAGCGCGCTCGACGATGAGCGAGTGGTAGCGAGTCGCCGGAAACGCGGCGTCGATGCCCTTGAAGACGCCTGAGCCGTCGTGGCGGATGTCGGA
>JAFAHL010000352.1 GCA_019237215.1 Hyphomicrobiales bacterium
TCACCCCTTGGTTTTTTCCCAGCGTGGGCTCGACCAACCAATGGAAGCCCGTGGCAAGAACCACGTAGACCCCCAGGCAGCCTGCAACCACCGCCAAGGCCGAGGACCCGCGAACCCGTGAACTCTTCAGACGCATTGAATGCCCCCAACGCCACCCCATGGGCTACCATCCCTTTAGTCGCCGGGACGGGCCGATTGGTTCAACCTTGCAACCATAAATGATATTCTGGTGAGGCGCCCGCAAAACGTGCGTCACCGGGTGCCACTCAGCGGCCAGTTCCCCCAAGGGTCCGCCGGCAAGTCTGTCGCGAGCCTGCGCGCCCATCCATCGCAGGCGCGGGATGGCGCCTCAGGCCGGGAGGTAGATCGTCGACAGCACAAACAGCATACTGATAATCGTGTAGAGCAAGACGCCCGTGCGGTCCGAAGTCCAGGTCATGACGTGTCCCCTTACTTCCAAGCGGATGTATCTTCCGAAAAGGGATATATGAGGGCATCCGTGCGCCGTCTGTGATCCGCGTCACAGTTTTGCGCATTTGGCGGCCGGGTGAGGGGGCCTGGGCTTGGAGGCCTTGCTGATTAGCTCTGAACGGGCTTTCGGCGCCGGTTGAAAATCAGTCTTGCGTCGAGATCAGGCCCTTGGTGGTCGCGACGATCCAGCGGCTGCCCCAGCGCACGATCGAATCGATCCGTCCAACCCCCGGCACCGTATCTCCCTGCGCCGCGCGCCAAGCGCCGCTCGGCCCGTCGAGCACCACCGTCCCGCCCGCGACCTCGCGAATCGTCCAGCCCTCGACCGTGGTCGGCCGCGTCTCCGGCACCGCCACGGGCCTTGCCGCTGCCGACGCGATGCTGTTCGTGGTCAATGGGTCTTTGTTGGCGCCCGCGCTTGCGAGTTGCGGGCTGCGCGAGCGCTCGTGCCCGCGGGTCAAGCCGCTCGCGCCGGGACCGGCCGCCTTGGCGGCTGCGCCCGCCATCGCCTGCCGATCCGTTTTGGCGGCGCAGGCGATCTCCTGACCGGCCTCTCGCGTACAACTCGGGGCGCTCACTTGCTGGAGGGGCGTCGCGTCCGGCGCGGGGGCGAAGAACCGCGACGAACTCGCCCCAGCGATCCATCCCACACCCAGCGCCACCGCGAGCGCGCCGGTGACGAGCGCGGGATGTAGCCACGGGGCGCCCGTCAATGCGGCCGACATTTCGAACGCGTCCCGGCGCGGCGCCCTCATGTCGTGATCGCGTGCCGAGGCTGCCGGCGCAACGATCATCGGCAGGAATTTCGATCTTTGATCCCACGCGCGCGTCGGCGCACCCTCGTCGACGAACGCTGCACCCTCTTTCTCGCTGCCGACGGCGGCGGACTGCGCCACTGGCCACAGGTCGAGCTGCTTCGGCTCCGCTCCGAGTTTTTTCTCAGGCGCCGCCCACAGCGCCCCGATTGTCCCGGGAGGCCTCTGCCCCTCGTCGTCCATAGTGGGAGTCCTCGGTGTGAGCCACGCAATCGTGGATCACGCCGGGATCATCGGCGCCAGAGCTAAACGGAATCTTAACGAAATCCCCTATGCACAATCATGGTTTCCGCCGCTTTGCGTCGCGATACGCCGCAAGCTCATTCGCCGACAGGCCGAGCGCTTCCGAAAAACGCGCCGAAGTTGTACGCTTGAGCCGCGCGTCCGCGTCCGCGGTGGCGGTCTGCTGGCGGTCGCTCCCGCCGCTGTCACGCGGGCATGGCTGCGCCGTCGGATTGCGAGGAGGGGACCGCCATGACGCTGGCGCGCCGCGAATTTCTGCAGCTGGCGGCGGCTGCCGCCGCGCTCCCGACTCTCGCGCGCGAGGCAAGCGCGCAGGGCTATCCCACGCGGCCGGTGCGCCTGATCCTCGGCTTTCCCGCGGGCGGGTCGACCAACTTGGTGGCGCGCATCATCGCGGCGTGGCTCTCGGAGCGGCTCGGGCAGTCCGTGGTCGTCGAGAACAAGCCGGGGGCCGGCACCAATCTCGCGGTCCAGACCGCGGTTAACTCGCCGCCCGACGGCTACACGCTCCTGTTCGTGACCACCACCAACGCGATCAACGCAACGTTCTACCCGACGCTGCCGTTCAACTTCCTGCGCGACATCGAGCCGGTTGCTGGCCTCGTCGATTTGCCGTTCGTCATGGAGGTGAGCCCGTCGGTGCCGGCCAAGACCGTCGCCGAGTTCGTCGCCCACGCGAAAGCCAATCCCGGCAAGATCAACACGGCCTCGTTCGGCACCGGCACCATCGGCCATCTGGCGTGGGAGCTGTTCAAGCTCATGACCGGCGTCGACACAGTACACGTGCCCTATCACGGCGGCGCGCCGATGGTAACCGATCTCATCGGTGGGCGCGTGGAGGCGGGGATCGACGCGTTGCCGAACTCGCTGCCGCATATCCGCTCGGGCGCGCTGCGGGCACTCGCCGTCACCGGGCCGGCGCGATCGGCCGCGGTGCCCGACGTGCCGACATTGGGCGAGACCGTGCAAGGCTACGAGGTGAGCGGCTGGACCGGCATCGGCGTTCCCGCCGGGACGCCGGCGGCGATCGTCGCCACGCTCAATTGCGAGATCAACGCCGGCCTTGCCGATGCGCGCATCGCGTCGCGCCTCGTCGAGGTGGGCGGACGGCCGATCGCCGTGAGCGCGGAGGAATTCGGCCAACTCTGGCGACGCGACACCGACAAGTGGGCCAAGGTGGTGAAATTCGCCGCTGCGAAACGCGAGTAATGGCGCCGCCGCCGATGCGAACCACCTGCTGGTGACTTTGTCACAACCGGCAACCGAAGGTGGCTCGCGGCGCCTCATTCGACCACCTCGTTGGCGCGGGCGACGAACACATCCGACAAAGAAACCCCGAGCAACGCCGCAGCCTTGAGATTGACGGCCATGTAAAAGCGGGGCGACTGCTCGATCGGCATCTCGGATGGCTTGGCGCCGCGCCCGATCTGGTGGACGTAGCCCGCGATGTCGTAGAACAGTCCCATGAGGTCGAAGCCGTAACTGATCAGCGCGCCGGCCTCCATGTTCTCCCGGAATGCCACGATCGACGGAATGCGACGCTCGAGCAAAACTTGCGCGATGACGGCGCGGTCGCGCAGGAACATCGGCCCTGCTGGCAAGATGATCGGCTGGCCGCGGGCATCGTCCATGGCGCCGAATGCGCTGGCATAGCCCCCTTCGCCTTTGACTTCGATCATGCGCGGCTCCAGGCCGAGCTTGCGCGCCGCCTCGGCCGTCGCGTCGCGTTGCTCGCGCGAAATCGTGTCGTATACGACGCCAAGGACGGTCGCACGCGGGAACGCCTCGCGCGCGATCTCGACGCGTTTGGCGGCGAGCTCGAGCTGGCGCGCGAAAATGCCGGTCACGTTGCCCCCGGGACGCGAGAGGTTCGCCACATAGCCCTTGGCGAGAGGGTCGAAATCGATGGCCAGAAACACGATCGGCCTCCCGTCCGCGGCCGCGAGCGCAGCGCGCAGCGCGCGCTCGTTTCCGACCGCCAGGAACACGTCGACCTTGCGCGCCGCGAGCTCGCGATAGCCGTTTTCGTAGCCTTCGAGATTCGGTGTTTGGATGTAGTCGAAGGTAAAATTGCGACCTTCTTGATATCCGAGTTCGGCCATTCGCCTGCGGAAGTTGTTATAGAGCGCGGACTCGCGGGGTTGCGCGCCGACAAAGCCGACGCGCAGCATCGTCGGCTGCTGCGCGCGCCCCGCGAGCGGCCACAAAGCTGCACCGCCGAGAGCCAGCATGAACTCGCGCCGCCTCATTCGATCACCTCGTCGGCGCGCAACGCCAAACCCGCGGCACTTCATAAGCCCGCTGGCCAAGCGTGGTCGGTTGGCCGCACCATTAGGCTGCCAGAGAATGGCCGACTAGTCCTTGGGACAGACCTGAATCGTTCTGAATCGAAGTTCGAACGCTTTGGTGCCTGCAGTATTTGGCGTGAAAAGATGGCACAGCCAACGATGCCGCAGCCCGCTGGCTGCGGGATTTCGGCCCGGGCTATGGTCATTTTGGCTACGCAGACCTCACGCCGTCGGGCGAGGTCCGCTTTACCCCTCGAAGCGGGCATGCGCGGACTTGCCTCAAGATGCCCGTTCAGCGCCAGGCGCAATCCGTCGCCTGGTTGCCGCAATGCCGGCAGTCGAACGTCGTGCTCCTGCTCGTCGCCCGTTTCCGATAAGCTGGCGACCTCTGCGGGTTCGCGCCTCGCTCGGCGTGTCGCGTCAGGCGGATGAACGCCTTGGCGCCTGGAGGGGAGGAAATCCATGATGACGAAATGTGCGATTGTTCTGGCGATCGCGGCCGTTGCCTTCGCAATAAACGACGCGAGGCCGGCAACGGCGCAGGCCTATCCGTCGCGGCCCATCACGATCATCGTGCCGTTCGCGGCCGGCGGGACGACCGACGTCATTGCCCGCATCCTGGGCGAGCACATGTCGCGCACGCTCGGGCAGCAGCTCATCGTCGAGAACGTCGTCGGGGCGGGCGGCACCACCGGCTCGACGCGTGCGATGCGCGCAAACCCCGATGGATACACCATTGAGTTGGGCAATATGGGAACGCACGCGGCGTCGGTGGCGCTCTATCCCAGCCTCGCCTACAATCCGCAACTCGATTTCGCGCCGATCGGCATGGCCGCAGGTCTTCCGGTGCTGTTGGTGGCGAAAAAGGACTTTCCACCGAACGACCTCAAGGAATTCGCAACTTACGTGAGAGCGAACGCCGATAAGTTGAACATGGCGCATGCCGGCGTCGGCTCGATCACGCATTTCACTTGCCTGCTGCTCAATTCGATACTCGGCGTGAAGCCGACCCTGGTGCCCTTCAACGGCGCCGCGCCCGCCATCAGCGCGCTGATCGCCGGCCAAGTCGATTACATGTGCAACGTCGCCCCTGACGTCGTTCAGCAGATCCAGGGCGGGGCATTCAAAGCCTATGCAATCGGAAGCTCCAAGCGCAATCCGGCGCTGCCGGACGTGCCGACCTCGGAGGAGGCCGGCCTTCCGCAATTCCAGGCATCGGCCTGGAACGCCTTGTTCGCGCCCAAGGGGACGCCGAAGCCGGTCCTCGACAAGCTCAGCGACGCGCTCGACAAGGCGATGGATGACGAGAACACACAGAAGCGCCTGCTCACCCTCGGCAGCGAAATTCCGGACGCGGCCCGGCGCGGTCAGCAGCCCCTCGCCGCGCTGGTCAAAGACGAGATCGCGCGCTGGACGCCGATCATCAAGGCGGCGGCAGTGAACGCGGAATAGCAAGCTTCTGGCCTGCACCGCCGGCGAGCCGACCACGATGCAGCTTCCTCGCCGCAAGTTCTTGCAGTTGACCGCGGCCGCTGTCGCGTTGCCGACCGCCGCGCGCTCGGCGAGCGCGCAAGCCTATCCGACGCGGCCGGTGCGCATCGTCGTCGGTTTCGCCGCCGGTGGCTCTACCGACATCGGCGCACGCGTGATCGGACAATGGCTGCATGAGCGGCTCGGCCAGCCCTTCGTTATCGAGAATAGGCCAGGCGCGGGCACCAACGTCGCGACCGAGTCGGTCGTGCGCGCGCCGCCCGACGGCTATACCCTCCTCATGGTCGGCCCGTCGAGCACAGTCAACGCGACGCTCTACGACAAGCTCAGTTTCGTGTTTCTGCGCGACATCGCGCCGGTTGCCAGCTTGATCCGGCAACCGCAAATCATGCTGGCCAATTCCGCGGTGACGGCGCGGACCGTTCCCGAGTTGATCGCCTACGCCAAGGCCGAGCCCGGCAAGATCACGATGGCATCGGCCGGCGTGGGTTCGGCCGGTCATTTGGTCGGCGAATTATTCAAGCTGATGGCCGGCGTCGATTTTGTTCACGTGCCGTATCGCGGCGCGGGACCCGCATTGGCCGATCTTCTCGGCGGACAGGTTCTGATCTCCTTCGCCGGGATCGCCGGATCGATCGAGCATGTGAGGAGCGGGAAACTGCGCGCGCTCGCGGTCACCACCGCGGCGCGCTCGCCGGCGCTGCCGGACGTCCCGACCGTGAGCGAATTTGTGCCTGGCTTCGAGGCCGGCGACTGGCTCGGGATCGGCGCGCCCAAAAATACGCCCCCCGCGATTGTCGACAAGCTCAACAACGAGATCGCTGCGGCCCTCGCTGATCCCAAAATCACGGCGCGCTTTGCCGATTTGGGGGGCACGGCGCTTGCGCTCACGCCGGCCGAGTTCGGCAAGCTCCTCGCCGATGAAACCGAGAAATGGGCCGAAGTGATCCGCGCCGCCCATATCAAGCCGGAATGATGCCGAGGAACCGCCGATGCTGCATATGCGCTTCCGCGCAAAAAAATCACGCGAGCGCGCTGTGTCCCGATGCGCCGCAAGCACACTCGTGATGCGCCTGCATTAACTTATTCGCTGACACGACGCGCGGGCTCTCGGCGCGTTCCAGCGGATGGACGTGTCTCTCACTCGTCGTAGACCAAATCCCCGAACCGCACCCAGCGCTTGCCGTCGAACCGCGTCAGCTGCAACTGCTGGACCGCCCAATAGTCGGTCGGACTGGTGTTGACCTTGATTCCAGGCAGCAGCATCGGGAGCTCGAGGTCGCGCAGGTTCGTCGCCTGGCGCATGATATTCTCGCGCGAGAGATCGCTGCCCGCCTGTTTGAGCACCTGTATCAAGGCGGCCGCATTGTTGTAGCCGTAGGCGAAGCTCGGCCGGCGTACATCCTCACCCGGTAGATACTTGCTCATCCAGGCGCGCCAATCTTTCATCCCCGGGTCATTCTCAAACTCAGGATCGAGCGGGTCCTTGGTCCAGGTCGAGGACAACAAACCAATGCTGCTCTCGAGCCCGGCCGGCTGGAGGACAATGGGTATCGCGACTGAGAAATTGCTCATGAAAAAAATCGGCTTCCAGCCGAGATCGCGGACCTTACGGATCGCCTGCACGGCGAGCGGCGGGAGGGTGATGGCGATCAGCGCATTGCAGCCGG
>JAFAHL010000371.1 GCA_019237215.1 Hyphomicrobiales bacterium
TGCGACGCCGCTTTCACCCTTGGGAAGCCGCGAATGCGTCACCGAATAAAGTGCTCCGCAGTGGGGACAAAAGAAGGTCTTGCCCTCGGGAACTGGCCCTGTGAGAGGCATGCGAGCGCCTCCATAGACACGGGGCTACTATGCGCCCCCAACGGCATAAATTCCAGCGGGCGTAGCCGCAATTGAGCGCATGCGAAGCCCTCGGGGCCCGCTGTCAAACCTGGGTCGGCCACGCCGCAGCGCGCGCAGCCGGGGCATCAACGTCGGCCTCCGGGCGCAGGCCCGGTGCCGTGGGTACAAGTCCGTGAACGTAGTTCCAAGAGGCGGCTCGGACGATGTTGACGTGCGTGCGCATAAGCTCGCTCGCCGTCTCCGCGTCGCCCCGCAACACCGCGCCGACGATGGCGTCGTGCTCCGCGTGCGATTTGGCCAAGCGGTCGGGGATGGCGAATTGGGCGCGCCGAAAAGGTGCAATGCGCTGGCGAATGCCAACAGTTGTTCGCGACAAGAACTCGTTGTGTGCGCCACGATAAATCGTATCGTGAAACTCGAAATTGAGGGTCCGGTAGCTATCCCTGTCGTCGTTGCGCACGGCCTCGAACGAGCGCCGGTGAACGAGCTCGAGCCGGACCCGTTCCGCGGGCGACATGCGCTGCGCCGCCAGCCGCACGCATGAGGCCTCCAGTTCGCCCATGACCTCGAACATTTCGGCGAGAGCCGAATCGGTCGGCAGCGATACGATCACGCCGCGGCGCGGCCGCACCTCCACTAGGCCGGCCGAGGTCAACTGTCGTAGCGCTTCGCGCACCGGTGTTCGCGACAGGTTGAACCGTTTCGCCAGTCCGCTTTCGTCGAGCCGCGCGCCGGGCGGATAAACGCCGCGCAAGATGTCGTCCGCGAGCCGCTGGCGGATCGTCTCCGCCCTCGTGGTCGATGTCGCTCCCGATGCTTGACCTCGCCCGCGGGGCATGCGCGCGTCACTCCGCTGCTTGCGCCCGCGGCGACGCCTCGACCAAAGCCGCATAGGTCTGCGTCAGGCGGTTCGCAAACATGTCGACCTTGGGGATCATCTGTTTTTGGCGGCACACCGCGAGGTCGACGAACATGGGCATGACGGCTCCCATCGCCAAAGATCGCGGTGCCGCTTGATTGATGTCCCACAGCGGAAACCCGCTTGGCGGCACCACCACGCTGCCTCCGGGATAAGGACTATCGAGGCGATTGGCGATGACGACGGCAACGCGATTGTCGGCGGCGCGCGGAACCGCGATCAATTCGCGTTCGAACGGCTCGCGCATGGCGGCGGGCCACAGCACAATATCGGCCGCGGCGGCGGCGAGGCAGCGCGACGTCTCCGGAAAGAGCGCATCGTATCCGCTCATGATTCCAAGCCGGCCGAACGGCGTCTCGAATACCGGATAGCTGTCGCCGGCGCACGCCCAGTCGCGCTCCTCGGCCGTGAGATGGGTCTTGCGATAACGGCCGGCTTCGGCGCCGTCCGGCCCAAGCAAGGCCGTGGCCACGACCAGGCGGCCGGCCTCGCGAACGACGGTCGGCAACGCGATGACGCAGCCGTAGCGCTTCGCGATCTCCGCGGCGGCGCCGATGTGCGTTTTGGCGCCGTCGGCCGCACGCTCGGCATCGGCCGAGGTCGGCGCCCAGGTCCCGATCAGCGCATATTCCGGCAACGTCAGCACCTGGACGCCGAGCTTGGCGGCGTGATCGACCATGGCGAAAACATCGTCGGACCGGACGTTTTCGGTCACGTGGATCTGGACGGCCGCGACCTTACTGGTCGCCCGCGCCGGCACGACGGGTTCGTGCGCCGTCTTGAAGACCGGCGTGTCTTGGTAGTTCTTGACCAGGATGCCGTATGTGGCGGGACGCCGGTCGGCGAATTTGTCGTTGGCGGCGTAAATCGTCTTGTCGTGCGCCAATTCCGGAACCACGTCCGCGACGATCACGCCGTGGCGATCATAGGGCATTTTGGCGACGACGCGGCCGTTCGGATCGACGATCATGCTGCCGCCGGGGTAATAGATCGATCGCTCGTAGCCGGCCTTGGTCGCGGCCAGCAGCCAGACGCCGTTCTCATAAGAGCGCGCCGGGCCCCACATATCGGCCTGATCCATGGCGAAAAAGTTCGCCATATCGACGATGATCTCGGCACCTTGCAGCGCGAGGCTGCGCGCGATTTCCGGAATGCGTCCGTCGAAGCAGATCATGAGCCCGATCCGCCCCAAATCGGTGTCGACGACCGGGCACCCGCGCTCTCCGAAGGAAAACCAGTTTTGATCGTGGGTGGCGAGAAATTGCTTGTGGTAGTGAACGGCCACCTCGCCCTTGCGGTCGAGCATGATTCCGGAATTGAAGATCCGTCCGCGGGCGGCGTCCCATTCGGTGATCCCGCTGGCGATGAAAATGTCGTGCCTGCGCGCAAGCGCGGACATTGCGGATACGAAAGCGCCATCGGGCACGGACTCGGCGAGCGCGCGGCAATGGTCGGCCGAATCGAACAGATAGCCGGTGTTCATGCACTCCGGCAGCACCACGAGCTCGGCGCCCTGGCGCACCGCCTCGTTCACGAGGTGCGTGGACACCTCGATATTGTGGTGGACGTCGCCGAGACGGGCGAGCGTCTGGGCGGCAGCGGCGCGGAAACGTTTCTTCTTCATCGTATTTCTCCCCGTATTCTCCCTGGAGGACGTTCGGCGGTCGTCAGTGGACAATTTCACGTTGGAAGACGGCGAGGCAGTGGCTCTTGAGCTCGACAAAGCGCGCGTCGATCACGCTTTCGGTGCGGCGAGGCCATGGCAGATCGATCTCCACGGCATCGGCCACTCGCGTCGGCCGGCGGGTCAGCAGCAAGACGCGGTTGGCCAACTGCACCGCCTCTTCGAGATCGTGCGAGACCAGCAACGTCGTCGTTTTCGTTTTCATAAAGACCCGTTGCAGCTGCTCGCGCATGAACAGGGTCATCTCGTAATCGAGCGCGGAGAACGGCTCGTCGAGAAAGAGCACTTCGGGGTTGGTGATGAGTGCGCGCAAGATCGAAACAGTCTGCTGCTGGCCGCCGGAGAGCATGTAGGGATACGCATTGAGATCGATTTTGACCTCGAAATCCGCGAGCAGCTGCTCGACCCGCGCCGCGCGTTCGCGTCGCGACAATCCCATGAGCTTCAACGGATAGTGGATGTTGTCGATCGCGCGCAGCCACGGGAAGAGGGCGTCGCGGTAGTTCTGGAAGACGTACGAGCGCCGCGTCTCTTGAATGGTCTGGCCATCGAACAGCACCTGCCCGGCATCCAGCGGCAGCAGCCCGGAGATCATGTTGATCAAGGTGCTCTTGCCACAGCCGTTCGGCCCGAAGATCGAGATGAATTCACCCTGCGGCAGGTCGAGGTCGAAGCGGTCGTAGACGACGGTCCCGTTGAACGATTTGCTCAGGCCGCGAATGGTGATGAAGGTCTGGCGGGACGGCGTCGGCCGCTCGCCCGCCGCCCAGGACCGATCATCCGCGTCCGCGACGACGCTCAGTTGTGGTGCGGGGAGCGACATGTGGTCGGCCTTGGGCTGAAGGACCGCGCCGTCACGAGCCGAAGTCGGTCGGCTTGAGGATCTTGTCCCGCACGTCGATCCTCGATTGCAGCACGCCTTCCTTTTGAAAGACGTCGACCAGCGCTTGATAGGAGTTGAGGTCGGTGTCGTTGAGCTCGGCGAAGGCGCGCAAGTATGGCTTGGCCAAGAGATCCAGCTGATCGGGGCGGATCGGCGTGTATTTCGGGATGATCGGCTTGTATTTGTCGAAGTCGTCATTGGCCAGTTTCGTGGCCGCGTCGATGACCTCCACCACCTTCTTGGCGACCTGCGGCCGCTCTTTGAGAAACTTCAGGGTCAGCAGCGACACCCCGGAATAGAACGGGTCGGCGATGACCTGCGCCACCGGATTGGTGATGGCCCGCTTGGCTTGGCCGGACGCCACGGCGACGGAGCCGACCGGTTCGAGCGAGAGCGTGGCGTCGACGCTACCGCCGACCACGGCGGGAACCTGCATGCCGACGGCGAGGTCGACGAGCGTCACGTCCTTTTCCGGATCGAGACCGGCTGCGCGCACCATGTGGCGAGAAATCGTGCGCCATTGAATTCCGGGCACATGACCAAGCTTCTTGCCTTTGAGGTCGGCGAAGCTCTTGATGTCGCTGTCGGCCTTGACGATGAGGCCGTCGTTGATCAAGCCGACCTTGACCCCTCCCCCTTGCAGCCCGAACGCCTTGAACGTTCCGGGAAACTTCGACTCCGCGAGCATCGCGATGCCCGCTGCCGCGCCGGGAGGACCGAAATCGGCGCGGGCACCCACCAGCGCGTCGATGATCTGGTTGGGAGCCTCCAACTTGTTCGAGACGACCTCGATGCAGGCCTTTTCGAACAGGCCCTCCTCAAGCGCGACGTAATAGGCCGTGGTCTGCATGATCGGCAGCCACACTGCCACCACCTTCTCCATGCGGTCGCAGGCGGCGGCGACGCCGCCCGAAAGCACGGTCAAGGCGGCCACCAGCGCCTGAAGCTTGAGAGATCTCATCGCGCGTCTCCCTCTGCGGTTGACATGGAACCAAAAGTCAGCGTCCGGACCAGTGGACGAACAGCTTCTCGATCACGAGGAACAGAAGATTGGCGCCGTAGCCCATCGCGCCGGCGACCAGGATCGAGCCGTACATGTCGGTGAGTTGATAGGAAATCTGGGCATCGATGATCCGATGACCCAGACCATCGACCGCCCCGATGAACATCTCAGCGACGATGATCACCACCAGGGCGACCGAGACGGCAGTGCGCAGACCCACGAACGTTTGCGGCAGCGTCTCGAAGAAAATGACGTCCTTGAAGATGCGCAATCGGCTCGCGCCCATGGAGCGCGCGGCCAGGATGCGCGTCTGGCGGGCGTTCATTACCCCATAGGCGACGTTGAAGACGATCACGAGCCAGGCCGCGAAGGCCGCAACCGATATTTTGGAGAAGTCCCCGAGGCCGAACAGGAGCAAGAACAGCGGGAACATCGCGGTCGCGGGCGTCGATCGAAAGAAGTCGATGACGAATTCCAACGAGCGATAGATGTTTTCGTTGGCGCCCAATACGATGCCGACGGGCACGCCGGCCGCGGCGGCAATGGCAAAGGCATAACTCACGCGCAACAGCGTCTGCAGCAGGTCGCGCGTCATCGCGCCCGAGACGATGTTCTTCCAGGTATCCGCGAGCGTAGCGAATGGCGATGGCAAGAGGTGCGGATCGACCAGCGTGCCGGCGTAGGCCACCCACCACACGGCGATCAGCAGGGCGGGGCCCAAGACGAACTGGATCACACGGCGAAGCCGCTTGCGGTTGAGACCAGAGCCGAGGTCGACCCATGAGGGGATCGATGTTGTAGATAGCGACATCAGCGAGGCCGCGGTGCGATGGAACAAGCCGTCCTCGCAAGCAGCTAGCAACGGGCGTGCCAGCGCGTGCCCGAGCGCGTGCGAGCGATCTCAGCCGCCAGTTTCGCAGGTGTTTTCCCGTGTCCTGGGCCGCGCCGCAGCCGCGCAACCGGCCCCATGGCCCGCGCCACGCCTGCCCATCAAGAATGCAGTTTGCCGGCCCGTCTGCTCGCTACAAATGTTTGTCTATATTTGCCAATGCGTTACGCCTGAGCAAATTGTATGCAATATTGATTTGGGGGCTGCGCACGGCGTTTCACCGCGCCGCAAGCGCCTCACGTCCCGCTCTTCGCCGCCGGGCTCGTGCTTCCCGCCACGGTCGCGATCTTGGTCGCGGTGTGCAGGTGGCCGTCCCAGCGCTTGGCGAACGGCGCGGGAAGATCGAACTGGTCGAGCACGCGGGCGACGATGTGATTGACGATGTCGTCGACCGTCTGCGGGTGGTTGTAGAACGCCGGCACTGGCGGCACGATCGTCACCCCCATGCGGGCGAGCTTGAGCATGTTCTCGAGGTGCACCTCCGACAACGGCGTCTCGCGCACCACCAGCACCAGCCGGCGGCGCTCCTTGAGCACCACGTCAGCGGCGCGATGAACGAGGTGCTCGCCGTAGCCATTGGCGATGCCGGCGAGCGTGTGCACCGAACACGGCATGACCACCATGCCTTCGGTCTTGAAAGAGCCCGAGGAGATCGACGCGCCCATGTCGCCCTGGCTGTGGACGACGCTCGCAAGCGAGCGCACCTGCTCGACGGTATAGCGCGTCTCGTGCTCGAGGGTGCGCTGCGCCCACTTGCTGATGATGAGGTGGGATTCGACCTCGCTGCCCTTGAGCGCCTCGAGCATGCGCACGCCGAAGATGGCGCCGGTCGAGCCGGTCATGCCGATGATGAGGCGCCGCATTGCGTTTCCTCGCTTCCTGTCGTCCCCGCAAGGGGCACCCCGCGACGCATAGCGCGTCACAGACGCGCGTAAACACGCTTTTGCGGTTGCGGGGTCCCTGCTTACGCAGGGACGACCAGAGAAGATTGTTGTATAGGCTGAATCAGTCCTTGAACAGGTGGCCGAACTTCTCCCGCGCCATGCGGCGCTCTTCCGGCGTGGGCACGTTCACCTTGGGGAACTTGTCGCGCCAGTGCCAGGGCCGGCAGGCATCGATGACCGCCCGGCTGTTGGTGAGATCGCCAACCGCCTTGCGCTCGGGCTCGATGCGCGGATCGAGCGGCGTCGACCAGGCGTTGCGGATGATGTCGATCGAGGTGGCGGGATCCGAGCGCGTGAGCATGGCCCAGACCAGCTCTTCGAGATTGGACACGTCGATGTCGTCGTCGACGACGATCACGTAGCGGCCGCAATAGGCGCCGACGTGGCACATGGCCGCGATGTGGCCGGCCTGCTTGGCATGGCCGGGATAGCGCTGGTTGACGGCGACCGCGAGCAGGAGCCGCGCATTGCCGACTTCGTGCGCCCAGGTTGCCGCCACCCCGGGCACGCCCGCCTTCTCGATATTCTCGCGCAACAGCGCCGAGCGAACCACGGCGCGATAGCGGCAAATCTCGTCCGGCGGACGCTGCGGCACGCAACCGAGCAGGATCGGATTGTTGCGATAGTAGACGGCCTTGATGTCGAGCACCGGTTCGGGCCGCAGGTCGCTGGCGTAATAGCCGGTCCATTCGCCGAACGGCCCTTCGATGCGCTCGTTGCCGGGCTCGACGAAGCCCTCGAGCACGATCTCGGCATTGGCCGGGATCGGCAGACCGGTGACGGGGCCGTTGATGACCTCCACCGGCTTGCCGCGCACGCCGCCCACGACCTCGTATTCGCTCACCCCGTAAGGCACCTCGCTTGAGGCCATGAGGAAAGTCATGGGATCGCCGCCGCAGACGACGGCGACCGGCATCGGCGCGCGGCGCGCCTGGTACTTGTCGCGCATCTGGCGCCCATGCTTGCCCGGCGAGATGTAGAAGCCCGCGGTCTTGGCGTCGTGGATCATCACGCGATAGGTGCCGCAGTTGACCCAGCCCTCGTCGGGATCGCGGGTAACGTTGAAGCTGCCGGTGCCGATGTAGCGGCCGCCGTCGGCCGCGTGCCATTTAGGCGCGGGGAAGGCGGTGACGTCGATGTCGTCTCCGGTCATGACGTTCTCGAAAATCGGGCCGTCGTCGACGTATTTGGGCGCGATGCGCCGCATCGGCCCGATGAAATTGGTGCGGAACCCCTCGCTCAGATCGATCTTGCTGAGATGGGTCGCAAAGCCGAGCGTCATGTTCTTGCGTTTGCCGCCGAAGAAGTTGACCAGCACCCGGCTGCCTTTGATCGTCCCCGGCACCT
>JAFAHL010000018.1 GCA_019237215.1 Hyphomicrobiales bacterium
ATCTGCAGCAGGAGGTTCCGATCTGGGAGCTTGCCTTCGATCTCGGCGTGCGGCCGATGACGATCGAGGCCGCGCCGGACGGCTCGACCAAGCGCATTTTCGTGCAACTCTCCGATACCAACGGCTTCGCGGTGGTGGATTTCGCCGCCCGCAAAGAGGTGGCGAGGATCAAGCTGCCGGCGACGACGGCGGAATTCGAAACCGACGCCGGCCGCGCGACTTCGCCCTCGCACGGCATCGGCGTCGCGCCGGACGGCAAGACGCTGTGGGTCACCAGCATCCCCAACAACGCGGTGTTCGTCTATTCGCTTGCCGACCTCAAGCTCATCGGCGAGGTCGCGCTGCCCACGCTCAAGCTCCCCGGGCACGACGCGATCGCGTCGGTGCCGAACTGGGTGACGTTTACGCCCGACAGCAAGACGATCTACATCTCGAACGCCGCCATCAAATCCGTCACCGCCATCGATACCGAAAGCAGGACGGTCAAGGCGGTCGTCCCGGTGGGTGAAGTGCCCAAGCGCATCACCACGCTGGTCGCGAACTGATCGCCGTCCGGCCGCTCGAGAATCATCCGCGAATCACGGGTGCACCGGCGCAGGCGCGCGGACGCGAGCGCCGTGGATTGATTCGGGGGGCGAGAAACCCATATGTCGCGGACCACACGGCGCGTGGCGTAGATGGGTCTCGCCACCGCCACATCCGCCGCCCCATAATTCGGCCCCATGACGCCAGGTTCCTTGTTTCATCCGGCCGTTGCCGCCTGGTTTGAGCGCAGCTTTGCCGCGCCCACGGCGGCGCAAGCACAGGCGTGGCCTGCCTTCCAGGCCGGCCGGCACGTGCTGATTGCCGCCCCGACCGGGTCGGGCAAGACGCTGGCGGCCTTTCTCGCCGCCATCGATGGCCTGGTGCGGCAAGGCCTCGACGGCGGCCTCAAGGACGAAACCCAGATCGTCTACGTCTCGCCGCTCAAGGCGCTGTCGAACGACATCCAGCGCAACCTGGAAGCGCCGCTGGCCGGCATCCGCGAGCGCCTCAAGGCGCAGGGTTTGCCGGAGGTGGACATCCGCACCTGGGTGCGCACGGGCGACACCCCGCCCGGCGAGCGCGACCGCATGCGCCGCCGGCCGCCGCACATCGTGGTGACGACGCCGGAGTCGCTCTACATCCTGCTCGGCTCGCAATCGGGCCGTTCGATGCTGGCGACGACCCGCACGGTGATCGTCGACGAGATCCACGCGGTCGCCGCCAACAAGCGTGGCACCCATTTGGCGCTTTCGCTCGAGCGGCTGGCGGCGCTTTGCGGCGACCGCCTGCAGCGCGTGGGCCTTTCGGCGACCCAGAAGCCGATCGAGGCGGTCGCGCGTTTCCTGGTGGGGACGGACGCGGGCACCGCCTCCGGCGTCGACTGCACCATCATCGATACCGGCCACCGCCGCGGGCGCGACCTCGCCCTCGAACTTCCGGACTCGCCGCTCGAGGCCGTGATGTCGGCCGAGGTCTGGGAGCAGGTCTACCAACGCTTGGCCGAGTTGATCGAGGCGCATCGCACCACGCTTATCTTCGTCAACACGCGCAGGCTGGCGGAGCGGGTGACGCGCCAGCTGTCCGAGCGCATCGGCGCCGATCACGTGACCGCGCACCACGGCAGCCTCGCCAAAGAGCAGCGCCTCGATGCCGAGCAGCGGCTCAAGCACGGCAAGCTCAAGGCGCTGGTGGCGACCGCTTCGCTCGAGCTGGGCATCGACATCGGCGAGGTCGACCTCGTCTGCCAGCTCGGGTCGCCGCGCTCGATCGCGAGCCTTCTCCAGCGCGTCGGGCGCTCCGGGCACGCCATCGACGGCACGCCCAAGGGCCGGCTGTTTCCGCTGTCCCGCGACGAGCTGGTGGAGTGCGCGGCGCTCCTCGACAGCGTCGGCCGCGGCGAGCTCGACCGGCTCGCCATCCCGGAGCAGCCGCTCGACGTGTTGGCCCAGCAGATCGTCGCCGAAGTGGCCGCGCGCGAGTGGAACGAGGACGAGCTCTACGCGCTCGTGCGCCGTGCCTCTCCCTACCGCGCGCTGCCGCGGGAGGATTTCGCGGCGGTGGTGGGCATGCTGGCGGAAGGCTTCACCACCCGCCGCGGCCGCCGCGGGGCGCTGATCCACTACGACGGCGTCAACCGCCTACTGCGCGGCCGGCGCGGGGCGCGGCTCACCGCGCTGACGTCCGGCGGCACGATCCCGGACAACGCCGATTATCAGGTGCTGCTCGAGCCCGAGAACCATTTCATCGGCACCGTGAACGAGGATTTCGCGGTCGAGAGCATGGCCGGCGACATCTTCCAGCTCGGCAACAAGAGTTATCGCATCATCCGCGTCGAACGCGGCGTGGTGCGGGTCGAGGACGCGCATGGCATGGCGCCGACCATTCCGTTCTGGCTGGGCGAGGCGCCCGGTCGCAGCGACGAATTGTCGGCCGCGGTGTCGCGTCTGCGCACCGAGGTTGCCGCGCGCTTGCGCGCCGGCGAGCCAGTCGAGCGCACCCTGCGCTGGCTCGTGGACGAGGTTGGGATCGCCGCGCCCGCGGCCGAGCAACTCCTCGAATATCTGGCCGCGGCGCAGGCGGCGCTGGAGGGCCTGCCGACGCAGGACACGATCGTGTTCGAGCGCTTCTTCGACGAGGTCGGCGGCATGCAGCTCGTCATCCACTCGCCCTACGGCAGCCGCATCAACCGCGCTTGGGGACTGGCGCTGCGCAAACGCTTTTGCCGCAAATTCAATTTCGAGCTGCAGGCGGCGGCGACGGAGGACAACATCGTCCTTTCGCTCACCACCGCGCACAGCTTCGAGCTTGCCGACGTTGCGCGCTACCTCAACTCCGCCACCATCAGGCCGCTCTTGATCCAGGCGTTGCTCGATGCGCCGATGTTCATCACGCGCTGGCGCTGGGTCATCGGCGTGGCGCTGGCGCTGCCGCGGTTCCGCGGCGGCAAGAAGGTGGCGCCGCAGCTCGCCCGCATGGGCGCCGAGGATCTGATCGCGGCGGTGTTTCCCGACCAGATCGCCTGTGCCGAAAATCTCACCGGTGAGCGCGAAGTCCCGGACCATCCGTTGGTGCGCCAGACCATCGACGACTGCCTGAACGAGGCGATGGACCTCGCCGGTCTCGAGCGCCTGCTCGAGCGCATCGAAGCTGGTGACATTCGCATCGTCGCCCGCGACCTGACCGAGCCTTCGCCGCTGGCGCTCGAAGTGCTCTCGGCGCGGCCCTACGCCTATCTCGACGACGCGCCGCTGGAGGAGCGCCGCACCCAAGCCGTGATGAGCCGGCGCTGGCTCTCGCCGGAGGCGGCGTCCGACCTTGGCCGGCTCGATCCGGAGGCGATCGCTCGCGTTCGCGGCGAAGCATGGCCCGAGGCCGCCAACGCCGACGAGCTGCACGACGCGCTGGTCTGGCTCGGATTCCTCGGCGTGGACGAAGCCGGCGCCGGGCCCGGCTGGAGCGATTGGCTGTCGGACCTTGCCCGGGCGAACCGCGTGGCGCGGCTCCATGCTCCCGACGCGACGCTGTGGATCGCGGCGGAACGGCTGCCGCAGTTCCGCGCGCTCTGGCCCGCGGCCAAGCTCGAGCCCGCGATCGCCGCTCCCACCGGCGCGGTCGGCGTGAATTGCGGGCGCGACGAGGCATTGGTCGAAATCCTGCGCGGCCGCCTCGAAGGCCTCGGGCCGGTCACGCGCGAGGCGCTCGCCGCTGCGCTGGGACTTGCGCCAACCGAGATCGCAGCCGCGCTGGCTGCGCTCGAGGCCGAAGGCTTCGCCATGCGCGGGCGCTTTACGCCGGCAGCGGTGGGCGAGGAATGGTGCGAGCGACGCTTGCTCGCCCGCATTCACGGCTACACGGTCAAGCGGTTGCGGGCGGAGATCGAGCCCGTGGCGGCGCGCGACTTCCTGCGCTTCCTGCTGACCTGGCAGCGCGTCGCGGCCGACGCGCGCATGCAGGGGCCGGATGCCGTCGACACCGTGGTCGCGCAACTCGAAGGATTCGAGGCGCCGGCCGCCGCCTGGGAGAGCGAGATCCTGCCGGCGCGGCTCGCCGGTTACGAACCGAGATGGCTCGACGACCGCTGCCTGGCGGGGCAGGTGGCGTGGATGCGGCTGCGACCGCGCTCGGCGCGAACGGGTAACGGCGGGGAAAGCCGGGCGAGCCCCGTGCGCACGACCCCGATCACGCTGGTGGCGCGCCGGCATGCCGCGCACTGGACCTCGCTGGCCTCGCAAGCGGACGATGTCCAACCCAGCATCCGCGCGCAGGCGGTTGCCGATCACATTCGCCAGCACGGGGCCTCATTCTTCGAGGAGCTTGTGGAAAACACCGGCCTGCTGCGGACGCAGGTCGAGGAGGCACTGGCCGAACTGGTCGCGCTCGGTCTCGTGAATTCCGATAGCTTCGGCGGCTTGCGCGCGCTCTTGGTGCCATCCGGTGAGCGCAGGCCGCTTGCCGGCGGGCGTCGCCGCCGCCGCACCGCGAAATTCGGCATGGAGGAGGCGGGTCGCTGGGCGCTCGCGCGCCGTCCGCGGCCCGCGCCGTCCGCGGTGCCGTCGGCACATGCGGCCTCCGAGCACGTCGAGCACGTGGCGCGCACCTTGTTGCTGCGCTACGGCGTCGTGTTCTGGCGGCTCATCGAACGCGAGGCGGCCTGGCTGCCACCCTGGCGCGATCTGCTGCGCGTCTATCGCAGGCTCGAGAGCCGCGGGGATATCCGCGGCGGGCGTTTCGTCGCCGGCTTCTCGGGCGAGCAATTTGCCCTGCCGGACGCGGTGGCCATGTTACGCGCGACGCGGCGCCAGCCGGCCGCCGGCGCGTTGCTGTCGCTCTCCGGCGCCGACCCGCTCAATCTCGTGGGAATTCTCACCCCGGGGCCGAGGCTCCCGGCATTAACGGGCAACCGCTTGCTCTACCGCGACGGCCTGCCCATCGCGCTGCTTGCCGCCGGCGACGTGCAGTTTCTCGAGACGCTCGACGCAGCGAGCGAATGGGAGGCTCACAAGGTCTTGCTGCGATGTGCTGAGCCGGCGGCGTCGGTCGCGTCCGACACGGAGCTGCGCGACCGCAACGGCATCACCTTTCGTGCCCACCACCGTCCGGCACGACCGTCGTGAGCGTGGCTCGGCCGATGGCCGCGCGTCGCTGCGACCCGAGAGCGGGCTCTACAGCTTCTCCCCGTTGACCCAATCGGCGAGAATTTTCCAGTTCGGGTCGTCCTTGGACGCGAATTGGCGGCCGCCGGAGTGAAAGACGTTGCCGCCCGCCTCGGGCGCCAACGGTTGCTGCAGCAGCCGGCTGGTCGCAGGATCGCCGGGGTTCACGAGAATCGACGCCATCTCGAAGTTCTTGCGCGACTGCTCCTCGCTCCAGGTGCTCGCGCCGGCGGAGAGCCGCTCCAGCCGGAACGCATTGTTGCTCTCCGCATGGCAGACGTAGCAGCGGGTATGGCCGTCGCGCTTTTGCAGGAAGATCGGCTGCACGCGCGCCTTGAAGAACTCGTAGTCGAGCGCCGGGGCCGCCCGTGAGGCGATGGAGGATGCAGCCGCGGCTGCGAGCAGCGCGGCCATCACGACGAATCCTGCTCGACGAGCGGCCATGCGAATCCTCCCGCGGTTCTTGAATTTGGTAGTAGCCGCAAATGCTAGCGCACTTTCGCAACTGCTGTCATCGGTTGGTCAGCCGGATCCCGCGACGGCGGCCGATGGCGGCGCAATCCTCGTCGGTCTTCAGCCCGATCGCATGGATGCCGTGGGCGGCGAGCTCCTCGTCGCGTTCCTCGGTATCGCCGGTGACGCCGACCGCGCCGATGACTTCGCCCGCGGCGTCGCGAATCTGCAAGCCGCCGCCCTCGGGAAAAATCTGTTCGTCGGTCGCGGCGATGAGATAGCGCATGAAGATCGGCTTCTCCTCGGCGCGCACCTTCACGAGCTTGGAGGAGCGGCCCATGGCGAGCGCGGCATAGGCCTTCCCGTAGGCCATCTCGAACCGGATCATGGAGCTGCCGTCCTCCTTCTTGAACGCCTTCACCTTGCACCCGGGCTCGACCACGATCACCGAGAGCGGCCGGCAATCGAGCTCGGCGCCGCGGGCGAGGATGGCGTCGATAAGGCGGTCGGCCTGCGCAAGGGTGATGGCGGTCATGGGGCCTCCGAGCTCGTGGCGTGGGTGCGAGTGCTCTCAGCATACGCCGGCGCAAACCGTGTGCCGAGCTTGGTTGACTCGTCATCGCAAGCTGTGACACCCGTCTGCGCGATCGGCATGGGCGCTTGATCCGAGGAGGTTACGAATGGGCGAATTCTCACGTCGCGACATGCTGGGCGCGGCCGCGGCCGGCGGCATGGTGGCGGCTGCAACGAGCACGGAGACTTTCGGGCAGGGCCAGCCGCCGTTCGGGCCGACGCCCGCGCCGCTCGCCGGCGCTGAGCTGCCGTCGTTCCGCTTCCGGCTCGGCGCGGTCGCGCCCAAAACGTGGGACGGCGGCTGGGCGAAAGAGGCGACGGTGGTGGACTTCCCGGTGTCGCAGGCGCTCGCCGGCGTGCTGATGTCGCTCGTCCCCGGGGGGTTACGCGAGCTGCACTGGCACGCCAACGCGGCGGAGTGGGCCTATGTGATCCAGGGCCAATGCCGCGTCACCACCATCAACCCGCAAGGCCAGTCGCAGATCGTCGACTTTCATGCCGGCGACGTCTGGTATTTCCCGCGCGGGTTCGGCCACTCGATCCAGGGCATCGGCTCCGAGGACTGCCTGTTCGTGCTGGTGTTCGACAACGGATATTTCTCGGAATTCGGCACGTTCAGCATCAGCGATTGGGTCGGCCACACGCCGCCCGAGGTGCTGGCGAAGTATTTCGGCGTACCGGCGGCGATCTTCGCAAATTTCCCCAAGCACGAGGTTTATATCGCCAAGGGACCGGTCCCGCCGCCGCTTCCCGCCAATCCGGCGCCCGGCGCGCTCGACGCCGGGCCGCTCACCCATCGCTACCGCCTGCTCGCCCAACGCCCGGATACCTATTCGGGCGGCACAAATCGCCTGGTGTCGCAACGCCAGTTTCCGATCTCGACGACCGTCACCGGCGCGCTCATGCAGATCAAGCCCGGCGGGCTGCGTGAACCGCACTGGCATCCCAACGCCGATGAATGGCAGTACTATATCTCCGGCCGTGCCCGTATGACCGTGTTCGGGTCGCACGGCCGCGTCCGCACCGAAGAGTTCAACGCCGGCGACGTCGGCTACGTGCCGCAGGGCTACGGGCACTATATCGAAAACATCGGCAACGAGGACGTCGAGCTCCTGCTCGCCCTCAACAACGGCACTTACGAATCGATCTCGCTCGCCGATTGGATCGGCGCCAATCCGCACCTGCTGCTGGCAACCAATTTCGAGGTGCCGGAGAGCACGTTCAAGGACTTCCAGACGCGCAACAGGTTCTTGGTGGGCTAGCCGCAGCTACCCTGCCGACGCAGCGCCAACGCAACGCGCCCGCCGATCCGGCGGGCGCGTTGTTTGCATCGTGTCGTTATCGCACGACGTCGCTGCCGCGGCGCCTTATGCCTTGAGCGTCTCGAGCACGCGCTGCGGTGTGAACGGCAGGTGGCGCAGCCGTTTGCCGGTCAGCCGAAAGAATGCGTTCGAGATCGCGCCGGCGATGAAGGGATTGCCGATCTCGCCCAGGCCTGTCGGCCGGGTATCGACGTCGACGAACTTGACGTTGAGTTCCTCCGGCAGGTCCGACATGCGCATCACGTTGTAGTCGTGGAAGTTCGACTGCTCCACGGCGCCGTCCTTGATCGTGATGCGCTCATGCAGCACGCTGGACAAGCCGTAGAGGATGCCGCTCTCCACGTTCGCCTGGGCCGCGGCCGGCTGCACGATCACGCCGCCGTCGATCGCCACCCACACCTTGTGCACGCGGATCTTGCCGCTGGCACGGTCGAGCGAGACCTCGACCGCGCCCGCGCCGAGCGAGCCCGAGCGCTCCGTGATCGAGATGCCGAGCGCGCGGCCGTCCGGCCGCTTGGCCTTGGAGTCGGACATTTGCGCCAGCGTCTCGAACACCTTGCGCGCCTTGGAGTTGGCGCCCATGCGCTCGAAGCGGAATTCGATCGGGTCCATGCCTTGATCGGCCGCCATCTGGTCGACGAAGCTTTCGATGGCGAAGGTGTTGAATACGTGCCCGACCGCGCGCCAGTGCTTGAGCTTGATGCCGTGCGAGACGCCGCGCCGCTCGATCGCCTGGTTGGGCACTCCGTAGTAGGGAATCTTGATGCCGGTGATGAGCAGGAATTCGCCGTCGCCGACGACGCAATGCTTCCAGCCCGTCACCTTGCCGGAGGCATCGGTCGCCGCCTCCAGGCACTGGAAGGACTGCGGGCGGAACATGCCCTGGGCGACGTCCTCTTCGCGCGTCCATATCAACTTGACGGGCCGGCGCACCTCCTTGGCGATCAGCGCGCATTCGGCGGCGTAGTCGCCGAGCGAACGACGGCCGAAGCCGCCGCCCATGTAGCACTGGTGGAAATCCACTTGCTCGAGGCCGAGCCCGAGCGCCTTCGCCACCGCCTTGCGCGATTCATCGGGCGCTTGACTGCCCTCCCAAACCTCGACCTTGTCGCCTGTTTCGTTGATGCGTACCACCGCGTTGAGCGGCTCCATCTGGGCGTGATAGCCGTAATCGCTGCGGAACTCGGCGTGGTAGGTCTTGGCCGCGGCCGCGAACGCCGCGGCCACGTCGCCCTTTTCTTCGAGCTTGACCGCTTGCGCAGTCGCATCGGCGTGGATCTTGACGTAGTCGTCGAGCGCCCGGTCGGAATCGAAGCCGTCGGCCTTGGCTTTCCGCCACGTGACTTTCAGGGCATCACGGCCGGCCTTGGCGGTCTCGAAGCGATCGGCAACGACGGCGAGGCCATTGGCAAGCTTGACCACCGCGATCACGCCTTTCATCGCCTTGATCTCGGCGTCGTTCCAGCTCTCCGGCGCGGCTGCGGATTGGTCCTGCTTGCCCGGATCCCAAATACCGGGCTGGGCATTGTGCACGGGCGAGTGCAAGGTCGAGGCGTAGACCATGCCCGGCAATTTCACGTCGATGGCATATTGCGCGGTGCCGTTGACCTTCGCCGGCGTGTCGCGTCGCGGCACCGACTTGCCGATCAGGCGAAAATCCTTGCGCTCCTTGAGCTCTTTGGGATCGACCGCCGGCAGCGTCGCGGGAATTGTGCCGAACGCGGCGATCTCGCCATAGGTGAATCGCGCCCCGTTGGCAGGATTGATGACGACGCTAGGCTCGGTCTTGAGCGTTGCGGCATCGACGCCCCACTTCTGCGCGGCGTTGGCGATCAGCACCTTGCGCACCTGGGCGCCGGCCATGCGCAGCTGCGTGAAATAGAGCTGCACCGCGCGGCTGCCGACGATCCACATCAATTGCTCGGTGCCGAACGGATCCTTGTAGCCGTAAACCTTGGCGTCGGCCGGCGTCCATTCGATTGCGACCTTCGACCAATCGGCGTCCATCTCTTCCGCGACGATGAGCGGCAGCGAGGTCATCGAGCCCTGGCCCATCTCGGCGCCGGCGCTGAGGATGGTGATCCTGCCGTCGGGGGCGATGCGCACCCACGGCGTGACGCTGGCATTGGCCAGCGCATTCGCCTGCGCCTGCGACATCAGGCGCACGCCGTCGTTTCCGACCGCGATGCAGAAAGTCAGGCCGCCCAGGCCGGCGAGCACGCTGCGGCGGGACGGGGTTGTATCGATCGTCGTCATGGCTCAGCCCTCCTTCGCTGCGCGCTCGATGGCGGCGATGATGCGGTGATAGGTTCCGCAGCGGCAGATATTGCCGTTCATGTGCGTGATGATGTCCGCACGCGAGGGCTTGGGGTTCTTGGCGAGGAGTTCGGCTGCCTTCATGATCTGGCCTGATTGGCAGTAGCCGCACTGCGGCACCTCTTCCACCACCCAGGCCTTCTGCAACGGATGGGAGGACGTGGGCGACAGGCCCTCGATGGTGACGACCGTCCTTCCGGCAACCGAGCCCACGTCTATCTGGCATGAGCGCTGCGCCGCGCCGTCGACGTGGATGGTGCAGGCGCCGCACAGGCCGGCGCCGCAGCCGTATTTCGTGCCGGTCAACCCGACATGGTCGCGGATGGCCCACAACAGCGGGGTCCTCGGATCGGCATCGACCGAGACCTGGAGGTTGTTCAAGGTGAACGAAACCATGTGTCCTCCTCTCGTTTGCCGGCTTCCTGCGCGTTGCCGCTTTAGCGTGGTCGGCTGGGACGCGCGGACGGCTTGATTGATGGTCGAAGGCTTGAGCGTCGAGCTCGGCGTTAGTCTATCAACGCGGCGCCTCTTTCACATCGGAAAAATTCAAAATACGCAGCGATGCTGACCTGCTTTAGCCGTGCTCGTCGCTTAAGGTGCAATGCACGCGTTCACATCCCATATGAGGCGCATGACTGAACAAACCCAAGTCTCCGCCCGCAAAGCCGACGACAACCCGTTGCTCGCGCAGTGGAGTGGCCCCTTCGGCGTGCCGGCCTTTGGCCGGATCAACGCGGAGCATTTCCGGCCTGCCTTTGCGCGTGCATTTGCCGCTCACGCGGCCGAGGTCGCGGCCATCGCCGGCAATGCGCAGGCGCCGACCTTCGCCAACACCATCGACGCGCTCGAAGCGAGCGGAGAAACGCTCGCGCGTGCCGTCGACCTTTTCCATCTCCTGGCCGGTGCCCACACCAACGATGCGATCCTCGCGTTCGAGCGCGAGTTGGCCCCGCTCAAGGCCAAGCATTGGGACAGGATCCTCATGGACGAGGCCCTGTTCGGCCGCATCGATGGCCTCTACCGCATGCGCGATCGGCTTGTGCTTTCGGCCGAGCAGCGGCGCGTGCTGGAGCGCTACCACGTGAAGTTTACCCGCGCCGGCGCCGCGCTCGACGCGCCAACGAAGACGCGGCTTGCCGATGTCAACGAGCGACTCGCCACGCTCGGCACCACCTTCAGCCAGAACGTATTGGCGGACGAGCAGAGCTATGCGTTGGTGCTCGACGGCGAGGATGACCTCGCCGGTCTTCCGGATTTCGTGCGCGCGGCGGCGCGCACGGCGGCCGAGGAGCGCGGGCTTGCCGGCAAGCACGCCATCACCATTTCGCGCTCGAGCGTCGAGCCGTTCCTGCAATTCTCCACGCGGCGCGACCTGCGGGAGAAGATTTTTCGCGCCTGGATCGCGCGCGGTGACGGCGGCGGCGCCACCGACAACAAGGCGATCATTGCCGAGATGGTGGCGTTGCGCGCCGAGCGCGCGCGGCTGCTCGGCTATCCGAGCTTCGCCCACTACCGGCTCGACGATACCATGGCGAAAACGCCGCAGGCTGTGCGTGCCCTGCTTGAGCGCGTCTGGGCGCCGGGCCGCCGCCGCGCAATGGCGGATCGCGACGCCCTGCAGGCGCTGGTGCAAGCGGAGGGAAAAAATTTCGCGCTCGCGCCGTGGGACTGGCGCTACTACGCCGAGAAGCTGCGCAAGGCGCGCTGCGACATCGACGAGGCGACGATCAAGCCGTATCTACAGCTCGAGCGCATCATCGAGGCCGCGTTCTACACCGCCAACCGCCTGTTCGGCCTGACCTTCGAGCGTCGCGACGGCGTCCCGGTCTGGCATGACGACGTGCGGGTGTGGGAGGTGCGCGACGCCGCGGGGCGCCATCGCGGCCTCTTCTTCGGCGACTATTTCGCCCGCACCTCGAAACACAGCGGCGCCTGGATGACCACGCTACGCGACCAGGAAAGGCTCAGGGGCGATATCCATCCGTTGGTCGTCAATGTCATGAACTTCTCCAAAGCGGGCGAGGGCGAGCCGACCTTGCTTTCATTCGATGACGCCAAGACGCTGTTCCACGAGTTCGGCCACGCCTTGCACGCGCTCCTCTCCGACGTCACCTACCCGATGATCGCGGGCACGAACGTGCTCCTGGACTGGTCGGAGCTGCCGTCGCAGCTGTTCGAGCATTGGTTGCAGCGGCCGGAAATCTTGCACCGCTTCGCGCTTCACTATCGCACCGGCGAGCCGCTCCCGGAGGACCAATTGCGCGGGCTTCTCGCCGCGCGCACCTTCAATCAGGGCCAGACGACGGTGGAATACCTCGCCTCGGCGCTCATCGATCTCGATATGCATCTCAAGCCCGCGGCCGGCGACGGCTTCGACATCGACGGCTTCGAGCAGGCTGAACTTGCGCGCATCGGCATGCCCGCGGAAATCATCATGCGCCACCGACCCACCCACTTCCAGCACGTATTCGCAGGCGCCGGCTACGCCTCGGCCTATTACAGCTATCTGTGGTCGGAGGTGCTCGATGCCGACGCCTTTGCGGCGTTCGAGGAAACCGGCGATATCTTCGACGCCGGCGTCGCGAAGAGGCTGCATGATGATGTCTACGCCGCCGGCGGCGCGCGCGACCCCGTCGACCTCTACACCGCCTTTCGTGGGCGTTTGCCGACGCCCGACGGGCTGCTCAGGCGGCGGGGGTTGAGCGAGGACGCCGCTTAGATTGCCGTCGAGCTCTTCGCATCTCACCGTCGTCGCGGACGACCCAGCATTCTCCGAAGACACGCGCATGCACCGCACTGCAGACCACGAGCATTGTGATTGCCGCATGGTCCGTTTCGCGCGTCATGACAGCGCACGATTGGACGACCGCTAACCATGGAGCTCCACACCGCCGGGCATCGCCGGGGCGTCGTCGCCGCACCGCACCACGCCGCGGTCGAGACGGGACGCGCGACGCTCGCCGAAGGCGGCAATGCGCTCGAGGCCATGGTCGCCATGGCCGCGACCAACGCCGCGGTCTATCCGCACATGACCCACTTGGGCGGTGACGGGATTTGGCTCGTGCGCGAGCCGTCCGGGCGCGTGCGCGCGCTGATGGCAGCGGGTCGCGCCGGCGCCAACGCGCGGCGCGAGCTTTACCGCGAGTACGAAACGATCCCGGCGCGCGCTCGCGGCGCTCACGGTGCCGGCCGCGGTCGCCGGCTGGATGCTGGCGCTGGAGGCGAGCCGAGCCTATGGCGGGCGTTTGCACCTCGGCGACCTGCTCGCACCTGCGATCGTCCATGCGAACGAAGGCACACGCGTCACGCGCAGCCAGGCCGGCTTCACGGCCGAGAAGCTCGCCGAGCTCAAGGACGTGCCGGGTTTCGCAGAGACGTTCCTGCTCGATGGCACGCCGCCCGACGCGGACGCGACGCTGAAGCAGCCGGCGCTCGCCGCGACGCTCGACCATCTCGTCCATGCCGGGCTCGATGACTTCTACCGCGGCGATGTCGGCCGCGAGATCGCCGGCGATCTCGACCGCGTCGGCAGCCCGGTGACGCGCGCCGACCTCGAACGCTGCCGCGCCACCCTCGCCGAGCCGCTCGCGGTCGCGCTCGATGCCGGCAGCGCGTTCAACACCCCGCCGCCGACGCAGGGGCTGGCGTCACTGATCATTCTTGCGTTGTTCGAGCGCTTGCGCGTGCCGCAGGGTGAGGGTTTCGATCACATCCACGGGCTGGTCGAAGCGACCAAGCGGGCCTTCGCGGTGCGCGATCGAGCGATCACCGATCCCGATTATCTGCGACATCCGATCGACCGCTACCTCGATGCCAAGTTTCTGGACGCCGAGGCGCTCGCGATCGACCGGCGCAAGGCCGCGTCCTGGCCGGCGCCCGCCGGCGAGGGCGGCACGGTCTGGATGGGCGCCGCCGATGCCTCGGGGCTCGTGGTTTCCTACCTCCAGTCGCTCTATTGGGAGTTCGGCTCCGGCGTGGTGCTGCCCAGGACCGGCGTGCTGATGCAGAATCGCGGCGCGAGCTTTTCGCTCGAAGGCGGTGCGTTGAACGCGCTCGAGCCCGGCCGGCTGCCGCCGCATACGCTCAATCCAGCGCTCGCCGTGCTCGCCGACGGCCGCGTCATCGCCTACGGCGCCATGGGCGGCGACGGTCAGCCGCAGACGCAAGCGGCGATCTTCACGCGCCACGTGCGCTACCGGGCGCCACTCGCGCGCGCGATCGACGCCCCGCGCTGGCTGTTGGGGCGCACTTGGGGCTCGACGCACGGCAATCTGCGCATGGAAGCGCGCTTCGATGGCGCGCTCGCGGACCGACTGCTGTCGGCGGGGCACGACGTCGAGATGCTGGCGGAGCCTTATTCGGACGTCATGGGCCATGCCGGGGCGGTGGTGCTGCATCCCGATGGAACGTGCGAAGGCAGCCATGACCCGCGCGCCGACGGCGGTGCGGCGGGGGCGTAGATTTGTCGTTACTTTGTCATGTCGGCGGAAAGCCGTTTCGCGCCTCCATTCCGCCGCAGTCCGTGATATCGTGCCCCTGCGCGCGCGGGGAGTTTGCGAAGCACGCAGGGGGGCCTTGGCGAGCAAATCGATGATCCAGCGTTTGTTTTCCTATGCTCTGGCGGCATTTGCCTGCCTCGTCATCGCGCCCGCAGCGGTGCAGGCGCATCCCCACATCTGGGTGACCGTCAAGAGCGAGGTGGTCTACGGGCCCGACGGAACGGTGACCGGCGTGCGCCACGCCTGGACCTTCGACGACATGTTCTCGGTATTCGCGACCCAAGGTATCGAGTCGAAGAAGAAGGGCGAGTTTACCCGCGACGAGCTGGCCCCGCTCGCCGAGGTCAACGTTACCTCACTCAAGGAATACGACTTCTTCACCTATGCCAAGGCGAACGGAAAGAAGGTCGAATTCAACGACCCGCTGGCGGACTACTATCTCGACTTCAATCCCAAGGATACGGTGCTCACACTTTACTTCACGCTGCCGCTCAAGGCGCCGGTGAAGGCCAAGGATCTGACGCTCGAGGTCTACGACCGCGAGTTCTTCGTCGACTTCAGCTTCGCCGAAAAGGATCCCGTCAAGCTCGTCGGCGCGCCCACGCACTGCAAGCTCTCGATCGGGCGGCCGCAGGAAATGGGCGCCGCGCTGACGCAGCAGCTGAGCCAACTCGGTGCCGACCAGAGGGATCCGTCGCTCACCATCGGCTCCGAATTTGCGAACAAGATCGCAGTGAAATGTCCGTGAAAATCGCCGGGCGGCGGCCGGTTGTTCATATCGCGTTGCTGGTCACGGTCATCGCCGGCCTTCTATTCGCGGCCGGGCTGCTCGACGGCGCATTCGCTCAGGCCGGCCCGTTCGGCGCGCCGCGTTCGCAGGCGCCGGCGCCGCCGATGGGCGGCGTGCTCGGTTGGATCTTCGCCAAGCAGGCGGAGTTCTATCGCCAGTTTTCGAGCCTGCTCCGCGCCGCCAAGGTCGACGGCAGCGCCGCCTGGAGCCTGCTCGGATTGTCGTTCCTCTACGGCATTTTTCACGCCGCCGGTCCCGGCCACGGCAAGGCGGTGATCTCGTCTTACATCGTCGCGAATAACGAGACCTGGACGCGCGGCGTCGTCCTGTCGTTCGCCTCGGCGCTGATACAGGCGCTGGTCGCGGTGGTGCTCGTAGGCATGGCGGCTGCGGTGCTGAACGCGACCGCGGCGACCATGGGCCGCGCGGTCAATGTGATCGAAATCGTCAGCTACTCGCTCATCATCGTCATCGGCGTGCGGTTGCTGTGGGTGAAGGGCCGAGCGTTCATGGCGCTCCTGCACATGCTCCACCGGCCCGCCGCCGTCGGCGCCGCGGTAACGCCGCGCGATCACGATCACGCGCACCATGGGCACGCGCACCATGGTCACGCCCATCACCCCCACGAGCACGACCATCACCACGATCATGACCATGATGACCATCATGGCGAGGGCCACGCCCATCATCATCATGCGCACGACGAGGAGGCGTCGGCATGGGGGCACGCGCACGCGCCCGAGCCGGAGGAGCTTGCCGGCCCGGGAGGATGGAAACGAGGGCTGTCCGCCGTCCTTGCCGTCGGCCTGCGGCCGTGCTCAGGGGCGATCCTGGTGCTCGTCTTCGCGCTGGCGCAGGGATTGTTTTGGGCGGGCGTCGCCTCGACCTTCGTCATGGGAATCGGAACCGCTATCACAGTCGCCGTGATCGCTTCGATCGCCGTCGGCGCCAGGGCGTGGGCCCAACACTTCGCCGACGCGCGCTCCGGTTACGGGATGCTGGCGATGCGCGGCATCGAGGTCGGCGCGGCGGTCGTGATCATCGCCTTCGGCGCGCTCCTGCTCACCGGCTACATCGTGACCGAACGCATGGTCGGGATTTGACGGCGCTCTTCGTCGGCCGCCGGTCCGGAACGCCTGGCCATCCCGGCCGTTGAATTCGCGGAGAGCATAGCTATGGCGGCCGAACAACTCTCAACGCGCTGCTGCATCGTAGGCGGAGGACCGTGCGGGCTCATGCTCGGCTTCCTGCTCGCGCGCGCCGGCGTCGACGTCGTCGTGCTCGAGAAGCATGGCGACTTCCTGCGCGACTTCCGCGGCGACACCATCCATCCCTCGACCCTCGACGTGATGGGCGAGCTCGGTCTGCTCGACGAGTTCCTCAAGCTGCCGCACCAGAAAGCTCGCAGCATCAGCGCGTATTTCGGCGGCCAGGCTTATGCTTTCGCGGATTTCGCCTACCTGCCGACCCGCTGC
>JAFAHL010000060.1 GCA_019237215.1 Hyphomicrobiales bacterium
GATGTCGCGGCAGTGATCGCCGCCACCAAGCTCCGGCGTCCCGTGCTCGTGGGCTGGTCGCTCGGCGGGTGGGTCGCTGGCGGCTATCTCCGCAAATATGGCGGTGCGGGGATCGCCGGCGTCAACCTCGTCGACGCTGTCACCAAGCTGGCGCCGGGTCTCCTGACGCCGCTCGCCGGAGCCTTCGCTCAAACAGGGACGTCGCACGAGCTGGCGGCACGGACGGCGGCGACGGCGGAGTTCCTGCTCGCTTGTTTTCATCAACCGCCGACAGGCATCGACCTCCAGAACATGCTTGTCATCAACGGCATGACAGCGAGAGCGGCGAACGAGGGCTTCATTAAGACAGCGGTGAACGACCTCGAACCCGTTTTTGCTGCTTACAAGGGGCCCATCCTCACGTCGCACGGCACGCATGACCGGCTCGTTAGCCTCGCCATGTCCGAGCGGATCAAGGCGCTTCGGCCAGGCAACCGCCTCTCCGTTTACGCGAATAGCGGGCACAGTCCGTTCTACGAAGAGCCGGCTCGGTTCGGACGCGAACTCGCCGCGTTTGTCGCCGCAGCTTCGAAGTGGCCTGTGGATCGTCGCTGAATGTTCGCTCAACCTTTTATCCGCGAAATTAGGCCACGTGGAGGCGGCGTTGTGCGAGCGGATCGGACTGTCGGAGGAAGAGTGGGCGCCAAAGGAAAGCGTCGATGTTTGATGGTGGCGACGGCGATGGAACTTGTCGCGCAGACACCGAGGTCGAAAAGCGCATCCGTCGCTTCTTCACGACGATGGAAGCGCGGCTGGCTGCCGCGTTGGCACGCGCGCGGGCTGAGGGCGAACTGGCGGACGGAGTCGAACCTTCAAGCGCCGCACGAGTCCGGTCGTGCCTGCTCGAAGGCCTCCGTGTCCTCGGCAAGACGGGTATTGATCGAACCGAGTGGCAAACACAGTCGACGCACGATTCGACCGTTTCACAAAGTAGATGACAGCATGAGTACCAGGTTCCTGAAGCACCTCGATATCTGGACTAAGCGGTCGTGAGAGAGGTCTCCATGTCGCCGATAAAAGTCGCTTGCGCACTGCTGGTGCCACTGCTGTGGGGATTCCAGTTCGTTGTAATCAAGGTTGGTCTTACAGCGTTTCCTCCGCTGTTTTTCCTCGGCCTGCGCTTCGCGATCATCGCCGCGCTCGTCCTTCCGTTCGTCGGGCGACCCACTCGGCGCGAGCTTGGGCCAATCGTCGGGATATCGATTTTCATGGGCGGTCTGAATTTCGGATTGGCTTATGCCGGGCTCGCACACGGGCAGGCTGGTGTATTGGCGGTCGCGTTTCAGCTACAGACACCATGCACGATTCTGCTCGCTTGGCCGTTCCTCGGCGAGCGACCATCGCTGCGGGTAATCCTCGGCGTGGGGATCGCATTCGGAGGCGTTGCGCTCACGGTCGCCGCGCCGACTGTGCCAGTCAAACTCCTCCCAACCTTACTGGTCATCGGCGCCGGGCTTGCCATGGCGATCGGAAACGTGCTCACGAAGCGTTACGGTCCGTTCGAGCCTCTGAAGCTCATGGCCTGGGTGTCGCTCTTCACCGTGCCGCAAGTTTGGGCGGTCTCGGCCTTGCTTGAGCACGGTCAACTCGCCTCGCTTCACACCTCCCCGCCCATGGCGTGGCTGGCTTTTGCCTATACCGTCGTGCTCGGCGGGATCGCGGGCTTTGGTTTGTGGTTCTGGTTGATCGCGAAATGCTCGATGGCACGGATTGCGCCCTACGGGCTTCTCCAGACGGCCTACGCGATAGCCAGTGGGGTGATTTTCCTGCACGAGCCGCTGACAGCGCGCCTTGCCGCGGGAGCGCTGATTTGCATCTGCGGCGTGGGTATCACCCAAAGCCGATCCTTTGCTCGGCCCAGCCCATCTATCGTGCCCTGCGATCCCGTTGAGAACCACGTCGCCTGAGCCCGTTCATCATTCGCAATATGTCCAAGGACGAACGCCGTGAACACTGACACGAACCATTCCTCGCCCCATCGACTGTTCGACGGTTTTGCCAAGCTGGACTATACGACCTCACGCACGCGCTTCAGTGGGGTAGTTGGAGGAAAGGGGCCGCCCGTCCTCCTGTTGCATGGCTATCCGCAAAGCCATGCCTGCTGGCATGCTGTCGCGCCAGCTTTGGCGACTCGCCACACGGTCATTGTTCCCGACCTGCCAGGCTACGGGAACAGCCAGACGCTCGATGCTGGGCCCTGGGACAAGCGCTTGGTCGGCATCGAGTTGGTTGCCATGATGCGAGCACTCGGTCATGAGCGCTTTGCAGTCATTGGGCATGATCGCGGCGCGCGCGTGGGCTATCGGCTGACGCTTGACCACCCGGATCACGTCCCCGCTTATGCAGCCCTCGCTGTAGTGCCGACTCTGGATGTATGGGCAGCGGTGGACTGGCGGTTTGCCATGGGTGCTTTCCATTGGTTCCTATTTGCTCAGCCCGGCGATCTACCCGAACGCCTGCTGGCCTCCGATCCGGACGCCTTCCTAGACGCCACCCTCGAACAGATGGCCGGTGGGATCCACAAACTGCATCCCGCCGCCGTAATCGCATATCGCGACGCGTTCCGAAAGGCTTCCGTACGCCATGCGATGATCGAGGACTACCGCGCCGCCAATGGCCCCGATGTCGAGCATGACTTGGCCGACCGTGCCGCCGGGCGCAGTATCGCATGTCCAGTGCTTGTGCTTTGGGCCGCAGAGCGTTTGGTCGCTGAGGGCATGCAGAGCGGCACGCTCACCGCCGTCGAGGTTTGGCGCCGCTGGGCCGATGACGTGCGCGGTGTTGAGATCGCCTGCGGTCATTTGCTGCCAGAGCAGGCTCCCGACGCCGTGCTCGATGCCTTGACCCCGTTTCTCGACGCAACGGAGTTCACATAGCGCGTCTCAAAGCGACGGAGGGCACCAAGCTGTCTCCCAGTGCTCCTATCACCATGCTGGAAAACAGCAGGTACTTCACGGGCGACGCCGCGCTTTCCTTGTGGAGAACGACGATGCCAGCCCGTCCAGTTCATCGAAGGCGCGGTCCAGATAGGTTCCCAACCCGCCCGCTGGATCGGCGAACCATGACCCGACCGCGTAACGCCAGGTCGCCATCCCGGTCTGGGCCGCCAAGGTCGCCAACCGCTCGTCCACGCCGCGTTGACATAGTGCCCGTGCCAGCGTCCCGGCGAGAGCCGCAACTTTCGTCAGTTCTCGCTCCTGGAGCGCGGGGGTGCTGTCGATCACCTGCTGGCGCGGGAGGGAAAAGGGCCGGTTATCTTCCAGGGCTTGCTCGACCGAGCGAAATGCCCGGTACAGGACTTCCAACGGCCGGAGGGTCGCGGGCGCCTCGGCGATGGCGCGAGTCAGCGCCTCCCGCAGCTTGGTCTGGCCATCGAAGAGCACCTCCCGCTTGTCGGGGAAGTGGCGAAAGAACGTGCGCTCGGTCACACCGGCTCTCGCGGCAATCTCTGCCGTCGTGGTCTGGTCATAGCCGCGCTCGCAGAACAACTCGATCGCTGCTTGTTGCAAGCACTGGCGCGCTGGTTCTCCGCTGCGGGGCATCTTTTTAGTATATCTATTTTGACAGTCACTGTCACTACGCTTTAGAGTCAGAGACTGACATAACGGAACGTCAGCAGAACGGCTCGTCAGGCCGTGGCTGTCGCCAAGGGCCCAAGAGACCCGCGAGAAGGAATCGACCCATAACCAATAAAACTTCGAAAGGAAAAATGATGATGCGCGTATTTGTTACTGGTGCAAACGGGTGGGTGGGATCAGCCCTTGTCCCTGAGTTGATCGCGGCTGGCCACAAAGTCACCGGTCTCGTCCGGTCCGAGCAGAAGGCCCAGGCCCTGCGGGCCGCAGGTGGGGAACCCCTGCTCGGCTCGCTCGGCGATCTTGAGACACTCAAGCGGGCTGCCTCTGGCGCGGATGGCGTCATCCATCTGGCCTTCGGCCTCGACTTTTCAAAGATTGTTGAGCTGGCCGAAGAAGACCGACGAGCCATCGAGGCCTTCGGCGAAGCCTACGCCGGATCTGACCGGCCGGTGATCATCACGAGCGGCTTCGGTCTTCTGCCCGCTGGCGAGACGTTCACCGAAGATATGCCGCTTGCCCCGATCATTCCGGAATTTCCCCGTGCGTCTGAGCAGACGGCCTTTGCCATCGCCACAAAGGGGGTGCGCGCCACCTGGGTTCGGCTTCCACGCAGTGTTCATGGCATGGGCGAGCGACATGGCTTTGTCCCGATGCTGGCGAGCATCGCGCGGAAGAAGGGTGTCTCCGCCTATGTCGGCAACGGCCAAAACCTTTGGCCCTCGGTGCACCGGCTCGACGCGGCGCGAGTCTACCGTCTCGCGCTTGAGCAGGGCGCGCAGGACGGCCCTTTCCACGCGGTGGCCGACGAGGGAGTGCCGTTCCGGCAAATCGCCGAGGCCATCGGCGAGCAGTTGGGACTACCGACCACGTCCATTCCTCCCGAAGAAGCGGCCGGACACTTCGGTTTGCTGGCCGTGTGGATCGCTGGCAACGGTCCGGCGACCAGCGCTCGGACCAGAGCGCGTCTCGGATGGATGCCAGAGCAACGCGGCCTGATCCGCGACATCAGGCAGCCAGAGTACTTCAATTAGTCTCTCCAAGATAGAAGCCGGTTACGTCCGATCACACC
>JAFAHL010000080.1 GCA_019237215.1 Hyphomicrobiales bacterium
GAGGATGCCTTGGCGGCGCTGCGGATCTCCCTCGAAGAGGTTCCTGCGTTCTCCCCGCATATCGCGCGCTGGCAGCCTGCTACGCACATATGGGCCGCCTAGACGAAGCGTGATCCATCCTCAAGCGGCTGACAGTACCCACCCGGCCGTTGTGCCGACTGCGAACCCATTCCGCCGCCCGGAGGATGGCGAGCTATTTCGTTCGGGCTTGCGCTTGGCGGCCGGCGAGGGGAATGAGCCAGACCCGCCGTCTTGCGGCGATCCTCTCAGCCGATGCGGCCGGCTATTCGCTGCCGATGGGAACGACGAGGAAGGCACGCTCGAACAGTTCAAAGCATCAGCAGCTTCTTGATCCGCAGATGGCTTAGTCCTGTCAAAACCGTCGGCGACGGCGCGCCTCGCCCGCGAAGGCCGTTACGCCCGCGACGTCTATTGACCAAGGCCGAGCGACGCCGCAGCCTGCTCGCCAGGAGTAATGACGCGGCGGCAACGATGACCGGACCACTGCATGGACGGCGGATCGCTCTGCTCGAAACGCGCGAAGCCGACCGGCTGGCGGCGATGCTGCGCGAGGAGCGCGCCGAGATCGTTGCCTGCCCGGCCGTCGCGATCGTCCTGCCGGCTGATCCCACGCCCACGCTGGCGTGGCTCGGCCGCTTCATCGCAGCACCGTTCGACGATCTGATCCTGCTGACAGGTGAGGGACTTTACCGGCTCTGCGATCTGGCGCCGGCCGGCCGGGATCGAGGCGTCGTTTCTCACCGCCCTCGGCCGCACCCGTACGATCTGTCGCGGCCCAAAGCCGGTCCGGGCCCTGCGGATGCTGGGGCAGCAGCCGCAATTGCGCGCACAAGAGCCGACGACGGACGGGATCATCGCGCTGCTGTCCGGCTTCCATCTGCGAGATCGTTGGGTCGGCGTGCAGCTATATCCCGATGCCGGCGACCGGCTGGTCGCTTTTCTTGCGGGCACCGGTGCCGTTCCCGACCCAGTAAACTCCCTACGAATACGCTTCGTGTGCCGCCGACGAGACGATGCTGGCGCTGATTGACCAGCTGGCCGTCGGCGCGATCGATGTCATCGCGCTGACGAGTGCGCCGCAGGTCCGACGCCTTTTCCACGTTACGCAGAGCCACGGCCTCACCGACCGGCTGCTCGCCGGATTGGGCCGGACGACGATCGCCGCAATCGGGCCAGGTCGTTGTCGACGCGGTGCGGCAGCGATGCCTCTCGCCAGCGATCACGCCGCGCGGGGCCTATTTCATGAAGCCGCTGGTGTCGGCGATCACCGCTGCATGCACGCAGAGACCAGCTAGTAAGGCTAGAGTTTCGGCATTAGCGAGCTGGGTTTCCGCACGGTGCGCCCGATGACCAACAATCCAGACAACGTCGCGGCACTCGAGCGCTACGGGATCCGTTTTGTCGAGCGCGGTCCGCACGTCCTCCCCTCAGACGGACACAACGAGCGCTATCTGCGCACCAAGGCGAACCGCAGCGGCCGTTTCCAGTAACCGGCTGATTTTCCGATTGCCCCCATGCGTCCCATCGATGACGGTGCATCGACCCATTAGTTAAAAAGTTAAAATTTGAGGCTCTTGCAAAATTTATGGTATGCCCGCGAAAGTTTCGGAATTACGCAACCACAGGTAGTTTCTGAGAGCTGTCGGTGGGGTTAGCAACGGGGCTGCCGAGTACAGACGATTGCCATCGCGGTTTGGGAGTGAGTTTTACGATACGCTGTCGCGTCGCGCCAGCGCGGGGCAGCACGATTGCCGTGGCGCCGGTCGAGTGTGAGAAGCTAAGTGACGAAACGTAAACACTGATCGACGGTGAGTGCGACGATGCCAAACATCAGATGGCACATCACTTTGGCGTTGCCGCGCACGCGCACTGTTCGGCCACCAAACTCGTCTTTGATTCGGCCATTGACGCGCTCGACGGTGGTGCGCTCATTGTAGCGGATCTGCTCAGCGGGTCGGTGGCCAAGTCGCTGGCAGCGTTTTTTCTCGGCTTTGAGCTCCTCCTTTCGGCCGGGCGTCGCTCGCGGATTGATGTCGATGATGGGAACGTGACCGAGCGAGCGACTGTGTGCTCTGATCTGCGGGGCGTCGTAAGCGCTGTCCATGACATCGTACAGATTGGTCGTCCGGGTCGCCGTCATGCTGGCCAGTGGGATCGCAGCTTGGCTGTCGTGAAGCGAGGCGCTGGTGAGCAGGCAGCTGACCGGAATACCACCGTCGGCAACGTCGAGATGGAGCTTGTAGCCGATCCAGCTCTCCTGCTGACCCCCCGCTTTCGCGAGGGCAGGCTTTTGGCGTTGCGTTTGATGCCGACAGCACAATGCCTAGGCAACGCGTCCAGCATCGCTTCGAGGCTCATCCCCAGCTGTTGCTCGAGCCGGTGCGGGTCTTTCTGCGGCCGCTGTTCTCCTTTGCGCGGGCGACCTGGCTTGTATTTCGGCGTCTCCGGCACGGCCAGCTTCACCGGTTTCTCCCGCGCCTCGATCGCCGTGCTGTCGCGCGAGATATGTCCGACCAGCCGATCCTTGTGAGTCCGCGTGATCAGCGCTTCGTGCACCTTTGAGGGTAACGCACTGGCGGCGAATTCGGCGAAGGCGCGCGAGAACGTCGCCTCACTCGGGATCTCGTTCGCCCGTTCCCAGCCGCACAGCCGCCGCAAAATCTTGTCCGTCTTCACGTACTCGATCAGCATCGCTGTCGTCGCAAGATTAAAGACCGCCTTGGCCACGAAGGCCCGCGCCAGTGCTGCGCGTTCCGCCGGTGGACGCCCGACTGCTCCGTGGCAATGCCGGACAAAGGCCTCCACGCGCGCCATCTCCAGTACTTTCACCAGATCCTGGTGCACGGCACCGAGCGCTCCCACCCGCTCTTCCAACCAGGGGAAAAGATCGTGTTGAATGTTCGACCAGCACGATGATAACGTCTGACGCAGGGACACGCCCGTAGTCCCCTATTGGTTGTTGCTTCTTGGCAGATCAACATACCACATCTGGGCTGCGGGTGTATCCCCCGGCGCTCTGCTTACCCCCAAATCGCCACAAATTCCGCACACCGCCCGGAAGTTTTGCAAGAGCCTCAGAGCACTAGAGTAGAAGCGTGGGGCCCTGGACGGAAGCTCGCATCGGATGAAATAGTCGAAGTGCGAGACCCCCGGCGACTGCACTGGGCCGCGCCTAGGGTAGTCGAACCCGAGCGACAACCCCTGTTAGCGCCCCTTGTACACGTCCGCTTTCTCCACACCCATCTCGCGTTCGTTGCAGTCGTAGGTCAGCGGGTCGCCAGTCATTCAGGTTCCGCGGGATGCAATCGCCATCTCAGTGCAGGCCGGAGCCTAACGGCGG
>JAFAHL010000007.1 GCA_019237215.1 Hyphomicrobiales bacterium
GGTCCGGCTTCGAGCAGCAGCACCTTCGCACCCGAGCGCGCAGACAACCGGTTGGCCAGCACGCATCCCGCCGCGCCGCCGCCAATGATGATCGTATCGAAACTGTTGGTCATGGCTCCTTGCGCGATCTGGTTGGTTCGCATCCGCGGCGCCCGCGCGCCGCCGCATGACGGCGGCGGAAATGGCTGCCATAGTCATTGGACAATAAAACACGCCCAGCAGCAAAGCCCCCATGCGGCGTCCGGCGCGAGCGAGAACGAGGCGACCGCCATTCCGTCGACCTCGCGCGGGTCGATCTCGGCGTCCGCGAGCGCGGCGATGACCGCGTCGCGGATGAAGGAATGCGTCGATTGTCCCGGCTGCGGGCGGCGCGTATAGGCCGACTGTCCTACCCCGATGATGGCGGCATTCGTGTGCATGATTTTGCCCGGCAGCGCGTTGAGAGGCAGTAATCCTGATGTTAGCCTCACTGTCATCGCCCGCGAAAGCGGGCGATCCAGCCACGACCGATGATATCGGTCCCCATTCCCGCGAAACGCGAACGATGCTCACATGATCCGTGCCGCCATCGTCGGACTGGGGCGCTGGGGACGCTCGCTGGTCGCATCGGTGCAGGGCAAGAGCAAGGACCTGCGCTTCGTGCTCGCCCACACTCGCACGCGCGCGACGGCGGAGGACTTCTGCCGCGGCCAGGGCATGGCGCTGGTCGACAGCTACGAGCAGCTCCTCGCGGATCGGAATGTAGACGCGGTCGTGCTGGCCACGCCCCACAGCCTGCATGAATCGCAAATTATCGCCGCCGCCGCGGCGGGCAAGCACATCCACGTCGAGAAACCCATCACGCTCGACCGCGCCGGCGCCGATCGGGCGGTCGACGCCGCGCGCAAGGCGGGCGTGGTGCTGGCGGTCGGCTACTGCCGGCGCTTCCATCCGTCCGTGGTGGAGGTGCGACAGCGTCTCGCCGAGGGACGGCTCGGCTCCGTCATCTCCATGGTGGCGCAGCACACCACCAGCACGGGCCAATTCATCGCGCCGGACAATTGGCGCGCCGCGCCCGAGGAAGCGCCCGGCGGCGCGCTGACGGCCGTCGGCGTGCATGCGCTTGATCACATGATCGAATTCGCGGGCCGGGTGCGCGATGTGCGCTGCGTGACGGCCCGCAACATCCCGGGTCCCTCCGATGACACGACCACCGTCATGCTGCGCTTCGATGGCGGCGCCACCGGGCTGATTTTCTGCTCCGTCGCCACCGCCACGAGTTTTTCCTTCACGCTCTACGGCAGCAAAGGGCTGGCGGAGATTTCAAGGCCCAACCTGCAGACATTGCGCTTCGTGCCGACCTCGGAGCAGGCGCCGACCGGCCCGGTGACCGCACCGCCCGACGAGCTCAGCGAGCATCCCGGCTTCAATATGCTCAATGCGGAGCTTACCGAATTCGCGCGCGCCATCCGTGAGCGCAGATCTTACCCGGTGCCGATCGACGAGGTCCTGCATGGCATGTCGGTGTTCGACGCCATCGTGCAAGCGGCTCGGTCGAACGAGATCGTTGCGGTGGCGGGATGATGACTCTCAATTTCGTCATTGCCGGGCTTGACCCGGCAATCCATCATTGTTCGAAGAAGGATGGATGCGCGGGTCACGCCCGCGCATGACGGCGAGAAATTATCCGGGAGCGCCCATGGAAAAGCTGATCGTCACGGTCGCCTGCGACTCGCGCACGTCCTATCCGCACAACCACCTCTGCCCGCCGCAGGAGGACATCGCGGGGGTCGCGCAGCAATACATCGACGCCGTCAACGCCGGCGCCGCGATCGCCCACATCCACGGCCGACGCACGCTCGAGGAGACGATCCAGGCCGACGGCCGACAAGTATCGCGCATTCACCACCACGACTGGAAACGTCTGCAAGACGCGATCATGAACAAGGTCGATCCGATCATGCAGTTCGGCGTGGCGTCGGCGCGCATCGAGGAAAAGATCAAGCTGATGGAGCTTGGGCCCGACATGATGGCGGTCTGCTTCAACGCGCACGACGAATATTTCCAGCCCGAGCCCTCGCTGCCGCCCAAACGCATGATGGCGATCCACCCGGTCGAGGAGCTCATGGCCTATGCCAAGGCCGCCGAGGAGCACAAGGTGAAGCTGGAATGCGAATGCTTCACCACCGGCGCATTCTGGCATCTCGAATTCGTACGCAAGCAAGGCTATCTCAGGGAGAACACCTACACCACGCTATTCATCGGCTGGCCCGGCGGCACCTGGACGCCGCCGACCGAGCGCGCGCTGCAGTTCATGGTGGATAATCTTCCGCAAAATTGCATCTGGAACGTGAGCGTCATGAACCCGCAGAAGCAGTGGCCGATTCTCGCGCTCGCGGTCGCGCTCGGCGGACACGTGCGCGTCGGTTACGAGGACAACCCCTATATCGCGCCAGACGAATTCGCCAAAAACAATGCCGTGCTGGTGGAGCGCATGGTAAGCATCGCGCGCGGGCTGGGACGCGAAATCGCCACCCCTGACGAGGCGCGGAAGATCCTCGGGCTCACGCGCGCGCAGTGAGCAAGATGGCCCCGATGGGCAAACGGCGGCTCGGCGGCTCCACGCTCGAAGTGTCCGTCGTCGGCCTCGGCGGCAACAACTTCGGCGGCGGCATCGATTTTGCGGCGTCGAGCCGGGTCGTAGGCAAGGCGATCGAGCTGGGCATCAACCTTATCGACACCGCCGATAGCTACGGCGACAAAGGCGGCTCGGAGGAGTGGCTCGGACGAATTCTCGGCGAGAAGCGCAAAGCGATCGTGCTCGCGAGCAAGTTCGGCATGCCGATGGATGAGACAGGCGAGCTCAAGGGCGCGTCGCGGCACTACATCATGCACGCGGTCGAGGCGAGCCTGAAGCGGCTGCGCACCGATTGGATCGACCTTTATCAGCTGCATCGACCGGATCCGCACACCCCGATCGAGGAAACCTTGCGCGCGCTCGATGATCTCGTGCGGCAGGGCAAGGTGCGCTTCCTCGGCTGCTCGAATCTGTCGGCGCAGCAGGTCGTCGCGGCGCAGGCCACGGCACGGCGGCACGGACTCGCCGCGTTCGTGTCATGTCAAGACGAGTACAGCCTGCTCGTGCGCGACGTCGAGCGCGAGCTCATTCCGACGGCCAAGGCACTCGGATTGGGGATATTGCCCTACTTCCCGCTCGCGAGCGGCCTGCTGACCGGCAAGTACAAGCGCGGCGCCGCGCTACCGCCGGGATCGCGGTTGGCGAAGAACCCACGCCACGCCCAGGAGTTCATCACCGAGCGCAACTGGCGCATCGTCGGCGAACTCGAGACATTCGCGGCCCGCCGGGGTCATACCATGCTCGAGCTGGCGTTCGGCTGGTTGCTGCGCGAGGGCGCGGTCGCCAGCGTCATCGCCGGCGCCACCACGCCGGAGCAGGTCGAGCAGAATGTGTGCGCCGCGGGGTGGACGCTATCGGCGGAGGACTTGGCCGAGATCGATCGGATCACCCTGTAAGAGAAGATGTCGCAGCGAGCAGCCGTCGCCACACTTCGACGCGACGGATGACGGGGGGCGTCACATCGTCGAGCTCGATCCGGAGCCGTGCGATCGCGCTCATGTTACGTGAACTCGCAATCGTCACACCGCGCTTATCGTTGCATCAATCCACTCACGACGCGCGGCGCGAGGCGACCAGCACCTTGTGCAGACTTTCACTGCGCAATTGATGTGAGAGCAGCACGTCGTGGGCGTCCCGCTTGAGCTCGGCGGCGGTGCGCTGATCGCGCGGCTTGAGCTGGGCGCTGATGTAGGCGCCCTCTGTGCGGCCCAGCGCCACCAGGGCGCTGCCAAAGGGCTGTTGCTCGCGCTGATATTGCTGAAGGCCGGCGACGAGATCGTCGCTCGCAGCGGCGTCGGCAAGGCTCGCTGCATCCAACGCCGCCTTGGTGACACCGGCGCCCACATGCGGCCGCGCCACGAAAGCGGCGTCCCCCAACAGCGCCACGCGTCCAAAGACAATCCGCGGCGACTCGAGATCGAAGATCGGTTGGAAGAAGGGCTGCGCGCGCGCAAAAATCTCCGCGACCTGGGGCGCGATGAGCGCGCGGGCGGTCGCCTTGATCTCGGCCACGACTTCGGGCCGGATCAGCGGCGGGGGTATGGCGGTGCCGTGATATCGGCCGCTCGCATCGGTGCAAAGATCGACCAACGTGTCGGGGTCGGTCGGGCGGTACCAGACGATGTTGTAGGCGCGCCGGCCGACCTGCGTCTCGTTGTTGCGGCCGGGAACGGGATAGGCCAAGAACAGCTCGCCTTCCGGCAGACAGAACGTGTAGCGCTCGAAAATCTCCGCCCGGATGTCGGTCGGGACCTCGCCCTCGTCCAGCATCGCCCGCCAGGCGACGTATCCGGCATAGTTGAGCGCAACGTCCGGCAGAAATTGCTCGCGCACTGTGGAGCGAACGCCGTCGGCGCCGACGAGCAGGTCTGCGCCAACACGCGCGCCATCGGTGAAGACAGCGGTGACGCCGGCGGCATCCTGCTCCACGTTTCGAAGGGACATGCCGAGACGATAGCTTTCCGACGGCAGCGGATCGCGCAACGCGCGATAGAGGCGCCCCCAAGAGCTCATGGTGCGCACCGTTTTGGCCTCGAGGTAGGTCTTGCCGGTGCGATCGAGAAAGATGAACGTGTCGAGGCTAACTCCCATGGACTCGTCGAAATCGATTCCGAGGCGGCGCAAGATGTCGATGAGCTGCGGGTGCGTGCTGAGGCCGGCGCCGCGGCCGGTGAGATCCTCCGCGTTGCGCTCGAAGACGACGGCGTCCCAGCCGACGCTGCGCAGAAGACGTGCCGCGAACAGCCCGCCGAGCGAACCGCCGATCACCAGGGCACGTCGAACGGCCATGACTGGCTTGGCGATGCTGGGTTCATGCCATGGCCCACGACATGCTGTCATGGCCAGGCTTGTAATTGCGGTTGCTCTGCGCCGGGTTGCGGTTGACGAGCGGCCGACCATAGAGCGGGTGCGTCTGGCTGCGCACCTCGTGTTCGACGGTGAACAGGACCTCGCGCGTATCGAGATCGACGACGTCCTTGAAGCGATATTCGTGATCGTTGACCTCGGCGGTGAGAAGGCCGAGCTCTTTCAGCCGCCGATAGGGACCCGAGAAATTCGCGATGTAGATCTGCGCGTGGTGCCGGTCATAAGGCTTCTCGGGCTCGTCGGTCTCGTGGAAGTACCAGTATTGCTTCTCGCCCACTTGCACGCAGGCCTTGCGCACATCCGCGCTCTCCATCACGGTCGCGAGCGCGCCCATGACGTCGCGATAGAAACGCGCAATGCGGTCCGCCGTGCCGAGACGAACGTCGAACTCGATGTAGGGCATCCCCAGCACGATGCGGCCGAAGCGGGTCTCGTCCGGCGCATGGACGTTGATGCGGTTGCCCCAGGGGCAGACGGTCTCGACGCAATCGTTGTTTTCGCGGAAGTCGAATTTAGTTCCTTCCAGCGGCTTGCGCATCTGCGTCAGGCGCTCGAGCAGCACGGCGCGGTCCGGCACGACCAACCCGGTAACGCCGCGCAGCACGTCGGGCTGCCCGCTCGGCAAATGGAATTGGCTCATGCCGACATTGACCCACATGTTGCCGGCGCCGGTATTGAGAAAGGGATCGCGGGTGAGGCCGAGGCCGGTGATGTAGTAACAGGTCGCCAGGCGCTGATCGCTGATGCAGACATTGACGTGCCCGAGATTGAGGATGTTGCCGAGATCCTGTGTCGAGCGGTCGAATTGCTTGTCTGCCATGGCACCATTCCTTCCCGACTGCGGAATATTAAGCCGATCCCGCTCGAGCTCACAACGCCTGGCCGCCCGTGTTCATTCGTCCGCTTCGCCCTACTCCACCGGCGTCACGCTCACGGACACTTCGAGGCGCTGACCCCCGGATGGAAAAATGACGCCGTCAATCGGCGCGACATCGGCGTAGTCGCGGCCGATGGCGAGCACGACGTGGTCATCGCCGGCGAAAATGCCGTTGGTCGGGTCGAGCCCGCGCCAGCCAACATCCTCGCCGCACCCCACCAATACCCAGGCATG
>JAFAHL010000220.1 GCA_019237215.1 Hyphomicrobiales bacterium
CGGCCGGCGTCAGGCGATCTCCACGATCTGCGCCTCTTTCTGCGCGACCTCGATCGTGTCCCCGACCTGTTTGCCGAACAGCGCGCGCGCCAGCGGCGAGACGTGCGAGAGCGTCCCGCGCGCGGGGTCGGCCTCGTCCTCGCCGACGATCCGGAAAGTCTGGCGGCGCCCGTCGTTGCGGACGATGGTCACGGTCGAGCCGAAATGCACCTTGCTCCGGTCGCTGGGCGCGGGGACGAGCTGTGCCGTCGCCCGCCGCGCGGTCCAGTAGCGCAAGTCGCGCGCGGTGCGCGCCAGCGCGGTGCGGTCGTTCGCGGCCTGGGCGGCGGCGTGCTCCTGCTGCAGGCGCGTGACTTCGGCCTCGATGTGCGCGAGCCCCTCCGCGGTCACCAGGTTCGGGTGTGGCGAAATCGGCCGCTCCGGCAACTCTTCGGCGGCGTCCTCCAACTCTTTGACGAATGCTCTACTCATGCAGAGTTCTTCGCTCCGATCTGATTATATGGGAAGCTCGCGGCGATATGGGAACGCTGGAGGCGGTTGGTGGTGCACCGCACAGGCAGCGGTTTTGTGCGGAACTATTCCGCCAGGAAAAAGTTCATTGCTATTGGACGCCGGTGTCAGCGCGTTGGGACGCCGCCTGCCGGCAATTCGCGCCCCTCGGGAGGATACGATGCACCAAGCTACGATGCGTCAAGCGTCGATGGTCAGTGCTCTCGTAGTGATGCTGTCATTCACCGGGCCAGCCGCCCATGCGCAGATTGCGCCGCAAGAAGGTCCCTCACAGGACGTGCTTGCGCCGGCGCCCAAGCTCAATCTCACGCTGGAACAGCGTCACACGATCAAAGAGCTGGTGAAGGATATGAAGGCCGACGCAGGCGATGTTCAGGCGGCGATCGGCGAGCCCATACCGCCAGGCGTCAGCCCGCGGCCGATGCCGAGCGACGTCAGCCAGAAGGTCCCGCAGGTGAAAAGCCACAGGTTCTTCCTCACTGCGCAGCAGATCGTCATCGTCGATCCCAAGGACAACAAGGTGGCCGACGTGATCAAGCTCGGAACGGATTGAGGTACAGGCACAAACCCGCCATTGAGACTCCGTTCATTCCCGCGAAAGCGGGAATCCACTAGCGCCTGAGTCCCCGCTACGGGGTCCCCGCGACAGCAAAAGCGCGTTTACGCGCGTCTGTGACGCGCTATGCGTCGCGGGGTGCCCCTTTCGGGGACGAACGGAAACCCACTGACCGTCGACGCCCGCACGCACCTAGTGGTCGCGCATCAGATAGCGCTTGGCGAGCATCACGTGGATGCCCTTGTTGCCGTTGACCACCTGCGTGACGCGCAGGTCCGCGGCGAGGCTTGCCAGCGTGTAGGCTTGATAGCGGTCGAGCCCGACGCGCGCGCAAATGAGATCGAGCATCTGGCGCAGCGCAATCACCACGCAGTCGTCGAGATCGGGGTCGAACGCCATCGTGATCACGTGCGTGGGCGTCTCGGCCATGGGCCACTCCAGCCGCATGTCGTCGCGCACCGTGAGGCGGAAGGTTCCGGTCAACCCGGTCTCGACCGCCGTGACGCAGACCTCGCCGTCGCCCTGGACGCCGTGACCGTCGCCGACCGAGAACAGCGCGCCGTCAACGAAAATCGGCAGGTAGAGGGTGGTGCCCGCGACGAGCTCCTTATTGTCGAGGTTGCCGCCGTTCCTGCGCGGGGGCGCGGTCGAGATCATGCCCCAGGCCGGCGGCGGCGCCGTGCCCATCACGCCGAAGAACGGCGCCAGCGGCACCTCCTGTCCCCACGGCAGCCGCCAGCTCTTGCGTGCGCGATCGAGCATGATGTGGATGTGGCGATTGTCGGCAAAGTCGTCGGGCAAGGCGCCGGCGAGCGGGCGCACGGAGTTGTAGCCCCAGTCGTAGAACACATCGATCGCCTCGATATCGACTTGGAGCACCTGCCCCGCTTTCGCACCTTTGACTGCGATCGGGCCGGTGCAAATGTGCGGTCCCAACTGGCGCGGGACCTTCTGGTGAATGGCGGCGAGCGCTGGCGGGACCTTGAGCGGCGCCGCCGGCATCAGCTCGGGGCTGCCCGACACCGTCGAGATGGTCACGCGCTCGCCGCTGTCGACCGTCAGCCGCGGGGGAAGCCGCGCGTCGAAATATCCCCAGTGTACGTTATCGGGTCCGGGTTCGAGATGAATGGGCATTGGCTTTTATCCGTTGTGGGCAAGCCGCCAACACAGCATGTTTTCGCAGCCGATCCAACGGGTCCGTCAACCGTCTTCACCGGGCCAGCGGCATCACAGCGCGGCGACGGTCTGGACCTCGATCAGGAACGCCTCCTGCACGAGCCGGTCGACGATCAGCAGCGTGTTGGGCGGATAGACGCCGTTCGCAAACAGGCGCGGAAATTCACGCAATCGATAGGCCATGAATTTCGCGATGTCCTGCGAATGCACGAGGTAGGTCGTGAACTCGACCACGTTGGCGAAGCTCGCGCCCTGCGATTTCAGCGCGGCCTCGATGTTGGCGAAGACCTGCCGGCATTGCGCATCGAAGTCGTCGGCACCGACGGTCTTGCCGCTGCCGTCGGTCGCGACCTGGCCGGCGATGAACAGGAACTCGGACGCCTTGACGCGGGTGATCTGCGAATATTGACCGAGCGGCTTGCCCAGCGCGTCGGGGTTGTGAATCGTGATTTCGGGCATGGTTGCTCCTCCCAATGTTGCGGCTCGCACCTCAGACGTTCGCGTGGTCGATGCTCTGGACCGGTCCGGCGGAAGCCGGCGACACGCGTGCGTCCCTTCGTCTGCGGCTTGCTTCCTCGCGCTCCGCTCGTACCGTTCCCGATCTTCAGGCTTTCGCCGCATTCCGACAAGACGCGATTCGAAAGGCCCGGCGGCCATAGTTACAGCGCAGCAGCCATGCGCGGGAGCGCTGGACTTTGTGTCCCGATTGGGCTTCCTCGAGCTTGC
>JAFAHL010000231.1 GCA_019237215.1 Hyphomicrobiales bacterium
GCACCTGCTCTATCCGATGAAGACCTGGAAGGACAAAGCCGCGTTCGACCAAACCGCGCGCAAGCTGGTGCGCATGTTCCAGGAGAACTTCGTCAAATACGAGAAGCACGTCGACGCCGACGTGCGCTCGGCCGCTCCCGAGGTGCGCATCGCGGCGGAGTAATATCCCTGCTCGTTTGCTCTTAACTCGTCATGCCCGGGCAGAAGCGCGTCGAAGACGCGCGTAAACGCGCTTATGACCCGGGCATCCATCGAAAAAAGCGCTTCGTTCAAGGCGATGGATTGCCGGGTCAAGCCCGGCAATGACGCGGATGGGCAACTCGCCAAATCCAAAGTGTCGATCGCGGCCCTGCTCGCCGCATCAGCCCTGCGTGGGGCTCAGCCGGTTGAAACGCTCCTTTTGCTCGTCGCCGAGAGATGCGTAAAACTTCTGGAGCGCAGGCTCGACCGCTTGCACCGCGCGCAACATCGCGTCGAGGCGCTGCTCCATTGCTTGCAGGCGGCCGACCGGCGTGAGCGCGCGATCGGTGCGGCAGTCCGACCCCAACAGGTTGGCCGCTTCGGACGTGGCATCCTGTAGCTGTTTGAGCGCTGCGCGCTGCGCCTCGTTGGGTTGCACGGCTCGTTCGATCCGCTCCAACGGCAGGCTCGCGATGCCCGATGTGCGCTCGCCGCAGGCTTGCGTCAAATCGCGCTTGGCCCGCTGCTGATCGGGATTGCCCTCGGAGCCGAGCGCACTGAAGCGCGCTTTCTGCTCGTCATTGAGCGACTGGTAGAATTTCTCGAGTGCGGGCCGCACCGTTCGCACGGCCTGCAGCATGGCCTCGAGGCGCTGATGCATTGCCTCGATGCGCCCCGTCGGCGTGCTGGGCAGCGCCGTCGGACATGCCGTCTTGAGGATATCGAGCGCCTTCGCGGTCGCGTCCTTGAGCTCGTCGAGCGCGGCGCGCTGGGCGTCGTTCGGCTCGACCGTTTGCGCGATCCGCTCGATCGGCCAGTCGGTCAGCCCGGCGGTCTGTCCGCTGCAGAGATCGGCGCCGACGCTGCGGCCGCCGGCGGTGCCCCTGCCGTCATGGGCACTGGCGGAGCGCCGACCTCCATAGCTCTCGGGTGGTCCGACCGCGGCGTAGGTGCTGCCGTAGCCTTCTGCGTAGACGCCGAACATGCCGTCGTAAAAATCGTCGTAGGCGTAGGGCCAGAAGGTGTCATACGCATAAGGGTAGAACGTGTAGTCGACGAAATCGTCGTACGCGTACGGCCAGAACAGCGGGCCGACCCAGCCGATCACCGCCGGGAAAGCACGATGCCCTCGCCATTGCGGATCGAAGAACCGGCCTTGGAACGTCGAGCCCGCCAATGCGCGCGCGCTGGGATCGCGCGCGGCGGATAGATTGGCAAAGGCCTGGTTGCGCAGCACACCGCCCGAGAAGGCTCGGGCGTTGTTGGCCGCTCGGGCGGCCGATGGCGCGGTGCGGCTCAGCTGATTGGGCTGGGTCGCATTTTGTTGCTGGGCCGCGTTGGGTCCGACGTGAGCGGACTGTGCTGCTGCCGCAGCGCCCGCCGCCGCAGCGCCCACCGTCGCTGCGCTGCCCGGCCCGCGCTGGCGCGCCTGATTGCTGCGCGGGCCGGGTTGGCCCGGTTGGGCGAGCTTCGCTCCACCGCGGCCGCCGATATTGCGGCCGCTGGTTTGCGGCCGTTGCTGCGCCGCAGCCGCAGAGGTTCGCGGTGTGGGCGTGTGTCGCGCCATCGCCGAAGCGGGCGGGCCTCCAGACGGACGGGCAAGCTGCCGCGGCGCGGCGCGATGCGGTTGCGGTGCTGCGCGCTGCGCCGACACGTGGGGCGCGGCGACGTGTGGCGCGGCCCGAGGCGCGGCGATGTGCGGCGCGGCGACGTGAGGTGCGGCCGCCACGTGAGGTGCAGGCGCCGGGTGAGGCGCGGGCGCCGCGCGCGCCGCCGGCGTTCCGCCTTGCTTGTGTGGCTGCGCGGTGGCGGTTGTCGCCATCGCAGCAGAAACGATAAGAATTGCTGCAATGTGGATGTTCCATTGGAACATGACACCGAACTCCTAGCATCGCCCCAGGAGTCAACGCCGGAGTGGCATGCGGGTTTCGTTTGCGAACGGGCCGCGGCTTACATGAAGCTTGCGTGGCGTGCGACAAATTTGATGACCAATTGTTCAGAATTGCGCGCCTGGAAAATTCGAGAGCGCGAGGAGATTTGGGATGCGAATGGTTCGATTGGGACGAAACGGTCCGCGTTCACGCGCGTCCATAGCCCGTCCTAAAGGGTGTTTACGCCCGTCTTCGCGGGCTATGGACGGGCGTGAACGCCCTTATCGACGCGCTGTGCGCGGGAATGAGCGGAAGAGGTGCGTCGACTTGAGCCGGGTCACCGCATCATCAGCGTGCCGGCGCCGTGGTCGGTGAGCAGCTCGAGCAGCACCGCGTGCGGGACTTTGCCGTCGAGGATAACCACGCCCTCGACGCCCGCTTCGAGCGCGTAGATGCAGGTCTCGACCTTGGGAATCATGCCGCCCGAGATGGTGCCGTCGGCGATCAGCGCGCGCGCGTCGTCGGGAGAGAGCTGCTTGATGAGCTTGTTGGACTTGTCGAGCACG
>JAFAHL010000068.1 GCA_019237215.1 Hyphomicrobiales bacterium
TCCCCCGCTCGACACCGGCGTTGGGCCGCGCAATGTTCGAGCCGGAAACAAGCGCAAATGCTCAACAGCCTCGACCTCGAAGGCTCGCCGCAGGACACCCGCGTGGTCGTCGCCATGTCGGGTGGCGTCGATTCGTCCGTCACGGCGGCGCTGCTCAAGGCCGAGGGCTACGACGTCGTCGGCGTCACGCTGCAGCTCTACGACCATGGCGCCGCGACCCATCGCAAGGGTGCCTGCTGCGCCGGCCAGGACATCTATGACGCCCGCGCGGTGGCGGAGCGGATCGGCATTCCCCACTACGTGCTCGACTACGAGAGCCGCTTCAAGGAAATGGTGATCGACCGCTTCGCCGACAGCTATGTGGCGGGTGAGACGCCGGTGCCGTGCATCGAGTGCAACCAGTCGATCAAGTTCCGCGATTTGCTCGCGACCGCGCGCGAGCTCGGCGCCAAGGTGCTGGCGACCGGACACTACGTCGCCTCGCGGCCGCTCGCGGGCGGCGGCCGCGCGCTCTATCGCGCGCGCGAGGAGGAGCGCGATCAGAGCTATTTCCTCTTTGCCACCACGCGCGAGCAGCTCGAGGCGCTGCGCTTCCCGCTCGGCGACAAGACCAAGCCGCAGACGCGCGAGCTCGCGCGCCGGTTCGGCCTCTCGGTCGCCGACAAGCACGACAGCCAGGACATCTGCTTCGTGCCGTCGGGCCGCTACACCGAGGTGATCGAGCGGCTCAAGCCGGGCGCGGCCGAGCCGGGCGACATCGTCGATCTTAGCGGCCGCGTGCTGGGCCGACATTCCGGCATCATCCATTTCACCGTCGGCCAGCGGCGAGGGCTCGGCATCGCCGCCGGCCATCCGCTCTATGTGGTGCGGCTCGATGCGTCGTCGCGGCGCGTGGTGGTCGGGCCGCGCGAGGCGCTGCGCACGAGCCGGATGCGGCTGCGCGAGGTCAATTGGCTCGGCGATGACACCATCGATCACGCGCTGTGCGCGGGCTGGCACGAGGTGTTCGTCAAGGTGCGCTCCACGCGGCCGCCGCAGCCGGCGTGGTTGAGCCGGGGAGGGGCGGGCATCGAGGTCGATCTCCTCGATGGCGAAGATGGCGTTTCCCCGGGTCAGGCCTGCGTGTTCTACGATGCCGCCGAAGGACAGGCGCGCGTGCTCGGTGGCGGCTTCATCCAAAGCGCGGTCGCGGCGACGCACGTTCCGCTCGTGCGGGAGGCGCGCGTGGCGGCGTCCGGCGCGGAACGCCTGTGAGTATCATGGCCTCCCCAACTCGCGACCCGCGGGGAAATGCGCAACTTGCACCCGGATTTCGTCGTAGCGCTTCATTCAGGTGACAAAGCGTAGCGTGAGTTGAAGTGACGGGGGCGATGGCGGGCGAAATCGACATCAACACGGTTGCGAAGGCCTATGCGCGCTGGGCGCCGGTCTACGATTTCGTCTTCGGCGCCGTGTTCGATGCCGGCCGCAAGGCCTCGATCGCGGCGGCCGAGCGCATCGGTGGGCGCATCCTCGACGTCGGGATCGGCACCGGCATTTCGCTGACCGACTATGCGCCTAAGCACCGCATCGTCGGCGTCGACTACTGCGAGCCGATGCTGCGCAAGGCGCACGAGCGCGTCGCCGAGCACAAGCTCGCCCATGTCGAGGCGCTGGCAGTGATGGATGCGCAGCATCTCGGCTTCCCCGACGCCTTCTTCGACGCGGTGGTCGCGCAATACGTCATCACCACGGTGCCCGACCCGGAGGCGGCGCTCGACGAGTTTGCGCGCGTGACCAAGGCGGGCGGCGAGATCATCTTGGTCAACCATCTCGGCGCCGAGGCGGGACCGCGCCGCCTCTTCGAGCAGAGCTTTGCACCGGTCGCGCGGCGGCTGGGCTGGCGGCCCGAATTCCGCTGGCAGCGGCTGGCGCGATGGGCCGAGCGTCACGGCGGCGTGCGCCTGCTCGAACGCCGCGCGATGCCGCCGCTCGGACATTTCTCGCTGATCCGCTTCGAGCGGTTGGCGGCGGGCGGCAACGGGCGGGGGAGGGCGGGGGCGAAACGCGATTCCGCGTACTAAATCCGACGTCGTGCACCTGCTCGCGCGGGACGCTTCGCGCGTGGTATACACCTCGCCTCGGCGGGATTCGGTTTGAGACTTGCTACCGTGCGGGCTATAAGAGGGTGATAATCCGGTCATGGTGCCCGGTGACGATAGTGCATCTTCTGCCTCTCGAGATCAGGCGAGATAGCACCGCAACGGCCGCGATTCCCGCGGAGTTAAAGCGACGGGTGCGGGCTGTTGTACCGCGGGCGTGAGCCGAGCTGAGGGAACGCTATGTTCGACATGACAAATGAGAACTTTGCAAGACTGCTCAAGGGTCTAACCATCGCCGTGGGAAATCGGAAGAACCGCATACTCTTCTATCAGTTTCTTGCGGCGGAAATCAGAGCGTTGCACTACTCATATGGAGTCGGAGATAGTGAATCTTATAAAAGGGCTATGACGTTTTTGGAGGAATGTGAGAGGCTTACGCTTCGCAGTTTGATGCGTAATTCAGCTGAACGCCATGTTGAGGTGACCGTTGACCATGCCAAGAGGATTTTTTTGCGGGCCTTAGAAAAACTCAATGCCCCATCTGCACTATGCGCCGTTTTGGAGAAAGACAGGGTGGGTTAGGCGGCAAGGCCCATTTTCCGAGTACGACCCGAAGGCCCTGCCGGTTGTGGTCCGGGTTCCCGGCATTTAGAGCGCGCGGCCCGGGAATAGCAGTGCCTGCAAAGGATCGGCATACTGCACCAGTACCGGACGCGCTCCATCGAGTGCCACGGTACGCAGATTGTTCGTCATGGGATGACTGGACGTCCCAACCTTAAACACGAAATTCTCGCCGCTACTGGCATGGAACGGCGTCAGCACCCGAATCACAGTTTTGATCACTCTGCCGTTAAGTAGGGTGAACGTGAGTATGTCGGTCGGCGGCGTCGGAATGGAAGCGCCGCGACTACCCTCTAGGGTGCCAACGAGTACGTTCTCGGTATCGCGCAAGGTCGTCGAGAATTTCTTGCCCTCGTTCTTGACCTCGATGGCGGCGACGAACTTGTTGTAGCCCCAAATCTCTCGTCCCGCGCGGTTCGCCACGGCGGTAGTGACAGGGAGGTTCACCACATAGTTCGCTGGAATCGGGTCGCCCGGCGCCGCCGCCAAGACGGTCAACCCGACCTCATTGTATGGGCCGATATCTGTAATGCGATACTCAATGCAGTACAGCAGCACAACCGCCTTTCCGTCCTCCTGGGAAACCGCTAGCAGGCTAGTGCCTCTAAGTAGCTCGGCCGCGCGGTCCAGGTCGGTCAGGAAAGTGGCGACGAGGCATTGAACGTCGAAGTAGCGGATTGGCAGCGGACACT
>JAFAHL010000642.1 GCA_019237215.1 Hyphomicrobiales bacterium
GCCATGCCGGGCGACGGCTTCACCCCGACAACATGGCTTTCACCAGTCCGCTCGCCTTGCCGAAATCCATTTTGCCGGCATAGCCCTGCTTGAGGGCGGCCATCACCTTGCCCATGTCCTTGATGCCGGTCGCGCCGGTCGCCTCGATCGCTTGTGCAACGGCCGCCCGCGCCTGCGCTTCCGACATCTGTTTCGGAAGATAGGCCGTGATGATCTCGATCTCGCCGCGCTCGCGATCGGCGAGCTCGGTGCGGCCGGCTTTGTCGTAGAGCTCGATTGCTTCCTGCCGCTGCTTGATCAGCTTCTGCAACAGGCCGAGAAGCTCGTCGTCGGAGAGCGCGGGCTTGCCCTTCCCCTGCGCCTCGATGTCGGCGTTCTTGAGCGCGGCGTTGACCAAACGCAGCGTCGATACGCGGCGCTCGTCGCGGGCTTTCATCGCGTCTTTCAGGGCGGTGTTGATCTCGTCGCGCAGCACGGCTATGGCCTTTCGCAAAGTCGCGCCCGACGCGTGAAGGTCGAACCGGCCTCGACCGGCGGCGCGGTCCAAGACTTAGGCCTTCGATGACCGAGAAACAACCTGCAGAGGCCCATTCCAAAGCGGCTGAGGCGCAGGCGACCCATCCCAAAGAGGCTCGCGCTCAGGCGTCTTGGCTCGAGCCGAAGGCGAGCGCGCTGCTCGTGCTCGCCGACGGCACCGTGTTCGAAGGCTGCGGCCTCGGCGCAACCGGTCGTGCCGCGGGCGAGGTGTGCTTCAACACCGCCATGACCGGCTACGAGGAAATCCTCACCGATCCCTCTTACGCCGGGCAGATCATCACCTTCACGTTCCCCCATATCGGCAATGTCGGCACCAACGAGGACGACATCGAGACCGTGAACATGGCGGCGACGCCGGGGGCGCGCGGGGTCGTGCTCCACACCGCGATCACGCAGCCGTCGAACTACCGCGCGACGCGGCATCTCGAGCAATGGCTCAAGGCGCGCGGCATCATCGGTCTTGCCGGCATCGACACCCGCGCGCTCACGAGCCGCATCCGTGTCAAGGGCATGCCGAACGCGGTGATCGCGCACCAGCCCTCGGGCAAGTTCGACCTCGACGCGCTCAAGCGGGAAGCGCGCGAATGGCCGGGCCTGGTGGGCATGGACCTGGTGCCCATGGTGACGTCGGGACAGCGCTTCACTTGGGACGAGACGCCGTGGGAGTGGGACCGCGGCTACGGGCGCCAGGAGCACGCGCAGTTCCACGTGGTCGCCATCGACTACGGCATCAAGCGCAACATTCTGCGCCAGCTCGCCGGCAAGGGCTGCAAGGTGACGGTGGTGCCGGCGCAGACGGCGGCCGCGGACATCGTGGCGCTCAAGCCCGACGGCGTGTTTCTCTCCAACGGCCCCGGCGATCCGGCGGCAACCGGCGAGTATGCCGTGCCGGTGATCCGCGACATCATCGCCAAGGGCATCCCGACCTTCGGCATCTGTCTCGGCCACCAGATGCTGGGCATCGCGGTCGGAGCCAAGACGATGAAGATGCACCAGGGCCATCACGGCGCCAACCATCCGGTGAAGGATCTCGTCACCGGCAAGGTCGAGATCACCTCCATGAACCACGGCTTCGCCATCGACCGCGCCACACTGCCGTCAACGGCGACCGAGACGCATGTGTCGCTGTTCGACGGCTCGAACTGCGGCATCGCGCTCAAGGACAAGCCGGTGTTCTCGGTGCAGTACCACCCGGAAGCATCCCCCGGCCCGCGCGACAGCCATTATCTGTTCGAGCGGTTCGTCGAGATGATGCGGCGGGAGAACAAGCGCGGCTGACGGTGGGCGGTGGAGCGAACCCAACGCACGAAGGCAATCATCACTATCGCGCTATCTGTGTTGTTCGCAGCGGTGCTCGCCGCTCTACGAGCAAGTCTCGCTCAAGGCGAGACTAGCTCGCCAGCCGCTTCCCCAATTGCGCTTGTCAAGGCATATCCGGATTTCATCGATCGCATTGCGGACAACGATGTTGTTTGGAAGGACGGCACGCGCATGCGCATCGACGACGGCAAGGGTGCCAAGGCGTTCGCTGCGCTGCTCGATGATCCGGACATCAAAGATATGTTCCTGATGAAATATCCCGTCGGCGAGCGGGGCCTTGCGCCAGACGTCAATTTCGATCCGGGACGTGTGAGATATGCGCCATTGTTCGAAAAGATCTACGGCGACTGCCGTACCGCCGGCTTCATGGCGAACGCGGCCGACGTTCGATGGCTGCCGAGCAAGTACGGCAAAACCATCAAATTCACCAAAATCAATGGCGCGGCCGCGGCGTTGCAACACGTGTCGGATGAGCTCGATAAGCTGCCGCAGCGCTTGCTTGCATATCTGAGGCCGACCCAAGGGACTTACAATTGCCGTGCGATCGCCGGAACGAACCGTTACAGCGCCCACCGTTTCGGCATTGCGATCGATATTGCCGGCGCCCACGCTCACTATTGGGCTTGGTCGAAGCCCGACGCCAACGGCCGCTTTCCCTACAAAAACGAGATTCCCTGGGAGATCGTCCATATTTTCGAGCAGCATGGCTTCATCTGGGGCGGCAAGTGGTATCACTACGACACCATGCATTTCGAATACCGGCCGGAGCTCGTCCTTACCGCGGACTAGTTCGATGCTTTGCGGGCTGCGCGACGGCGCAACCTGCGGCGGCTTGAAGCGTTCATCGCGCGGGAGCAAAGCTACCAGGATCAAGGCCATGCCCGTATCGAGCAGACCCACCAAGCCGCTCGCGCTGATGTTCGGCGACGACGGATCCATCCCCAACAATCCGCGCCTGCCGTTGCTGGTCTATCGCGGCGCCATCGATCTCTCGCTCGGGTCGAGCGCGGAGCGCGTCGTCGAGCGCACATTCGGCGCAAACGGCTGGGGCGACATGTGGCGTAACGGCATTTTTCCGTACGTGCACTATCATTCCATGATCCACGAGGCGCTCGGCATTGCGCGTGGCCGCGCCAAGGTGCGTTTCGGCGGCGCGGCGGGAAAAATACTCGAGCTTGCGCCCGGCGACGTCGCGGTGCTGCCGGCCGGCACCGGCCACCAGCGCCTGTGGGCGACGCCCGAGTTGTGCGTCATCGGCGCCTATCCCAAACGCGGAAGCTACGATCTCTGCCGCGGCGGCAAGGCCGAGCACGCCAAGGCGCTTGAGACCATCCCGCAGGTGCCGCTGCCCGATAGCGATCCCGTGTACGGCACGGACGGCCCGCTGACCACGCTCTGGCGGGCGGCGATGGTTGCCCTATAGTCCGCCCGCCTCGGGCGAGCGGGGGACGCAGTCAATGGGCGATTGGATCGCCTTCTGGGATTCGGAACATTCGATCTACGTCAATGCCCGCCACCGCGACGTGCACTACCGCACGATCGCGCAGGACATCGGCGCGCGCCTGCCTTCCGGCGCGGCCGTGCTCGACTACGGCTGCGGCGAAGCGCTCCACGCCGACCTCATCGCCGCGTCGGCGCGCGCGCTGATCCTGTGCGAGGCCGCGCCCACGGTGCGCGCCGCCCTCGCCGCGCGCTTCGCCGGCCAGTCGAAGATCAAGGTCTGCTCGCCGGAGGAAGTCGCCGCGTTGCCGGCGGGATCGCTCGACGTCGTGGTGCTGCATTCGGTCGCGCAATATCTCACGCCGCAGGAGCTCGATGCGCTGCTCGTCCTGTTTCGCCGGCTGTTGAGCGAAAACGGCATCCTCATCCTCGGCGACGTCGTTCCGCCCGATGTCTCCGCCTTGACCGATGCGGTCGCGCTCATCCGCTTCGGCACGGCGAACGGCTTTCTCGGCGCGGCGCTCATCGGCCTCCTACGCACCCTTGTCTCCGACTATTGGCGCCTGCGCTTTGATCTCGGGCTCTCACGCTACGGCGAGGCGGCCATGCTCGCCAAGCTCGCCGGCGCCGGATTTTCGGCGCGCCGCGCCGCCGCCAATATCGGCCACAACCAAGCACGTATGACCTTCATCGCGCGGCGCGCGTGAGCCCCGCGTGTTATCCCCGCCTCGCTGTTTTGCCCCGGCTGCCCTTTCCTCCCCGCCGATTCTGGTCTAAAGAGCGCCCGCGCGCGGGGACGCACCTCTGCGCCGCCCGAAGGACGCGCAAAAAGCGCGCCCTTTTTTTGTGTCCAGATATCGCCGAGCAACATGCCCAAACGGACCGACATTGCCTCGATCCTGATCATCGGCGCGGGGCCGATCGTCATCGGCCAGGCCTGCGAGTTCGACTATTCCGGTGTGCAGGCGTGCAAGGCGCTCAAGCGAGAGGGCTATCGGATCATCCTCGTCAACTCGAACCCGGCGACGATCATGACCGATCCGGGCCTGGCGGACGCCACCTACATCGAGCCGATCACACCGGAGTTCGTCGAGGCGATCATCGCCAGGGAGCGGCCCGACGCCCTGCTGCCGACCATGGGCGGGCAGACGGCGCTCAACGTCGCCCTGGCGCTGGAGCGCGCCGGGGTGCTGGATCGATATGGAGTCGAGATGATCGGCGCCAAGGCGGCGGCGATCGACAAGGCCGAGGACCGCTCCAAGTT
>JAFAHL010000767.1 GCA_019237215.1 Hyphomicrobiales bacterium
TGAAAATCGACACTCATTGGCATCGCCGCCGGCGCCGTGCGGCCCGACTTCGCGGTCCTTCGTGTTGCCGGCAAGGAGATCAAGCGCCCCAACGCCAGGAAGCTGCATCGCGCCGGCGTGGCCGTCACCTTTCAGCACCCCGAGTTGGCCGAAGAAATGACGGTCATGGAGAACATCCAGCTCGCGGCGCCCCAACTGACCGGGCGCGGCAGCCGGGCAGAGGCGCAGCGGCTCTTGGCGTCTGTGGGATCCGAACAGCACTTCATGTCATTGGACGCGAGGGTCCGCGACCTGACGCTCGCACAGCAACATGTCATTGAGATCGCGGGCGCCATCGCTGCAAAGCCCAAGGTTCTCTTTCTGGACGAGCCGACCGAGCCATTTCAGCAGGCCGATGTCGACAAACTATTCGAGCTCATCAGGCGGTTGCGTGAGAAAGAGGTAGCGATCGTCTACGTCTCGCACCGGCTGCACGAAATCGAACAGCTTGCTGACCACGTAACCGTGCTGCGCGATGGCCGGTCCATCGACAGCCGCGCGGCAGCGCGGATCACGACGGGCGAAATCATCAGCATGATCGCGGGCCGCCCCCTCGACCAGGTGTTTCCCGGCAAGGCGCCAAACCGAGGCGAGCTCAAGCTTGAGGTCAAGGACCTTTCGGCGGCCGGCTTCGCGAGGATCAATTTTTCCGCCTACGCCGGCGAGATTGTCGGTGTAACCGGGGTCGAAGGAGAAGGTCAGCGCGAATTCTTGCGTACCGTGGCGGGCCTCGAGCGTCGCAAAAGCGGATCGGTGCGGATCAAGGGCAAGCTCGTCGAGGGCACGTCCGCCGCCGCCGCCCGCCGCGCTGGAATCGGTTTTGTTACGGATGACCGTCACGAAGAAGGTCTCTTCCTGACTTTGAGATTGCGCGACAACATCGGCATCGGCGCGCTCGACCGGATTTCGACCGCTGGCGTGATCGACCGGAAGCGCGACTACGCCTTGACCAGAGAAGTGATGGAACGGCTCGGCATCTACACCGGCTATCGCATCAAGGAGCACGACGACACGACGGCTGCGGAGCTGTCTGGCGGCAACCAGCAAAAGATGCTGATCGGACGCGAAATCGCAGGCGACCCCGAGGTCATCCTCATCGACGAGCCGACGAAGGGCGTCGCTGTCGGCGCGCGCACCGAAATCTACGAACGCCTACGGGAACTGGCGGTCAGCGGTGTCGCGATCGTCGTGTCGTCGTCCGACGGCATCGAGCTTGCGGGGCTGTGCGACCGGGTTGTCGTGTTCGCGCGTGGCCAGATCGTGAAAGAACTTGAAGGCGAGTCCCTTACCGACGAGGCCATCACCGAAGCGAACATGACCGCCAGGGTGGCGCGCGAAGGCGGCCCGACTCGCAAGGAAAAGGAAGACGAGGGCTGGCGCCGCATCATGGCCGCTGACCGGTTCCCGACAGCAGTGCTGGCCGTGCTGACGGCCATCGTCCTGTTCGGCACCGATTCGATCAGCAAGTATTTCCTCTCGGCCTTCAATATCGAGACCATGCTGACTTTCCTTTCGATCCTGGCGTTCATCTCGATCGCCCAATTGGGCGCCATCCTGGTCGGCCGGATCGATCTCTCGGTCGGCGCTCTGGCCGGATTCGTTGTCGTGCTCGCATCGTTCCTGACGCCCGACGGCGGGTCGGCTGCCAACGCTCTGTGGGGTTCGGCGCTGATCCTTGCAATCACCGCCGCCTTCGGACTAGTCCAGGGCTGGTTGGTCACCTGGCTCAACATCCCCGCGATCGTGGTGACGCTCGCCACCTTCATCGGCTTGCAGGGGCTCTCCCTTGAATTGAGGCCGGAGGCGGCTGGCGCCGTCACGGACTACCTCTCCGATGTGACGCAGTGGGCGGTTGCCGGGATGCCCGCCTGCTTCATCGCCGTCCTGGTCATCGTGGCTGCGTTTGAATATGTCCTGTTCCACACCGGGCTCGGGCGGCGGCTTCGCGCCGTAGGATCCAATCCGCTCGGCGCGACACGGGTCGGCATTCGGGTCAACCGGCAAATTCTGCTGGCTTTCTTTCTGTCCGGATTGCTGACTGGCGTCGCTGGTCTCATTCTCGCGGGGCAGGTCGGCCTCGGTTCGCCCGCCACCGGAATTGACTACACGCTGATGAGCATCACCTCCGTCGTGCTCGGTGGCGCGAGAATCGCCGGCGGGCGCGGTTCGGTCCTGTCCGTCTTG
>JAFAHL010000054.1 GCA_019237215.1 Hyphomicrobiales bacterium
CTCCTCGATGCGCGGCGCCGGAAACAGAATTTGCCCGAGCACGCACAGCGCGACCGCCGCCAGCGCGGCGAACCACGGCGCAACGCGCGTCGACACCGTTCCCGCCACCACCAGCACGGTCGCGACCACGAGCAGCGCGTAGCGCAAGAGGTCGTTGACGGGCAGCCCGAGCGCTGCGACCACGAGGATGAGCGTGGCGAGCTTGCGCCACGGCTGCGCGTACGGCGGCGCGGCGCGGCGATCATCGGGATGTGCGACGTTCAATGCTCGGCGCCCGGTTTTGCCGGACGGTACCCATTCGCATCACCGTTGTCGAATACGCGACGCTGGCGCCACAGGGTCCCCTCCCCCGCTTGCGGGGGAGGGACAGGGAGGGGGCACGCAACAAGACCCGTGCAAGCTCACCCCCTCCCCACCCCTCCCCCGCGCGCGGGGAGGGAGCGCACCCAGTCGGTGGAAAGGGAGCACACCGAGTTCGCGGCTCCTTCGGTGAACCACTGCGGAATCGTTGCTACAGTGATCATTCCCTCCAGCGGAGAAACTCCCATGCCGCCCGTGCTCGCGCTTTACGAAGATGTGTTGGCGGACGGCGCGGCGCTCGCGCTGCCGGCGGCCGCGCGCATGATCTTCCTCGTGCACGGCGCCGCGACGATCGCGGGGCGCGCGCTGCGCGACGGCGAGGCCTGGCACGGCGAAGACGCGGCGGCGCTCCTCGCGAGCAGCACGGGCGCGACCTGCTGGCGTTTCGACTTTGCTTCGCCGCCGGCGCCCGCCGCGGCGGGCGTAACCTCGCGCCAAAAGCTGTCCGCGCCGCTCGCCACCTTGCCGGCGGGCGAGCTTCTCCTGCGCGGCGACAGCGTCGCGTTCCCGCCCGGCGGCTGCGCCCTTCCCCACCGCCATCAGGGGCCGGGCATCCGCTGCCTGATCGAAGGCGGCATCCGCATCGACACCGCCGGCCGCTCCACCTCCTACGGCCCGGGCGGCGCCTGGCACGAGAGCGGGCCCGAGCCGGTGTTCGCGCAGGCCGCCGAGCAGCCGAGCCGCTTCATCCGCGTGATGATCCTGCCGCGCGCGCTTCTCGGCAAAAGCTCGCTGCAATTCGTCGACGCCGCCGACGCCGCCAAGCCGCGCGTGCAGCAGTACCAGATTTTCGCCGACGTCCCGATCGCGCGGCCGAAGGGGTAAGGACCTCTCCACCGTTCGTTCCCGCGCATAGCGCGTCGAAGACGCGCGTAAACGCGCTTACGCTGGGAATCCAGTCTTTTTTATCCCCATACAGATTCTGGGTCCCCGCTTTCGCGGGGACGAACGGATGTTGCATGGATCCTACGCGACCGGCACGCGTTTGCGCTATGATGCGCGCGAGCCGCCGAGGAACAGCATGTACAGCGCGACCATCGCGAGCAGCCGCTACGTCTTCGGCGACCTCAAGACGCTGCTGGCGAAAGCGTCGCCGGCGCGCAGCGGCGATCAACTCGCCGGCATCGCCGCGGCCTCGGGCGAAGAGCGGGTGGCGGCACAGTACGCGCTCGCCGACGTGCTGCTCGCGAGCGTCCTCGCGCAGCCCGTCATTCCCTACGAGTCGGACGAGGTCACGCGCCTCATCGTCGACAGCCACGACCGCGCCGCGTTTGCCGAGATCGCCCATCTCACCGTCGGCGGACTGCGCGACTGGCTCCTCTCCGACGCGCCGACGGCGCAAACGCTCGCCGCGCTCGCGCCCGGCATCACCCCGGAGATGGCGGCGGCGGTCGCCAAGATCAGCGGGCTCAAGGATCTGATGGTAATGGCGGCGAAGTGCTCGGTAGTGACGCGCTTCCGCGACACCATTGGTCTGCCGGGCCGGCTCTCGGTGCGCCTGCAGCCCAACCATCCGACCGACGATCTGCGCGCCATCGCCGCGAGCATCCTCGACGGCCTCCTCCTCGGCGCCGGCGACGCCGTCATCGGCATCAACCCCGCGACCGACAGCACCGATCGCGCGCACGCGCTGCTCGGCATGCTCGACGAGGTGCGCGCCAAGCTCGACATCCCGACCCAGACCTGCGTGCTGGCGCACGTAACCACGACGCTCGCGCTCATCGCCAAGGGCGCGCCGGTCGACCTCGTGTTCCAGTCGATCGCGGGGAGCGAGGCCGCGAACAAGAGCTTCGGCATCGATCTGGCGCTCCTCGCCGAGGCGCGCGCCGCGGCGCTCGCGCTCAAGCGCGGCACCGTCGGCGACAACGTGATGTATTTCGAGACCGGGCAAGGCAGCGCGCTTTCCGCCGGCGCGCACCACGGCGTCGACCAGCAGACGCTCGAGGCCCGCGCCTACGCAGTGGCGCGCGCGTTCGCGCCGCTCCTCATCAACACCGTGGTCGGCTTCATCGGGCCGGAATATCTCTACGACGGCAAGCAGATCATGCGCGCCGGGCTCGAGGATCATTTTTGCGGCAAGCTCCTCGGCCTGCCCATGGGCTGCGAC
>JAFAHL010000172.1 GCA_019237215.1 Hyphomicrobiales bacterium
CCTCTTTCGGCGTATTGGCCGGTGCCAGCATGCTCTGCCAGTGCAAGGTGCCCACGCCCGGGTAGCCGGCCTCCGCCAGCGTGGGGACATCGGGATATTCCGCCAACCGCGTCTCCGCGAGCACCGCGATCGGCCGAAGCTTGCCGGCCTTGACCATCGATGCCGTGCTCGCGGCATTGATGAATGCGACCTGCGCGTCGCCGACGACGAGATCGTTGATCATGCCGGCTGCGCCGGTCTTGTTGGGAATGTGCAGCATCTCGATGCCGGCGCGCTTGGAAAAGAGCTCGACGTCGTAGTGCGGGAAGCTGCCGACCCCGGCACTGGTATAGCGAACCTTGCCGGGATTCTTCTTCGCATAGGCGATCAACTCCGCCACCGATTTCGGCTCGAAATTTTGCGTGGTGGTGAGGAGGAAGGACGGATAGATCGCGAGGCGGGACACCGATACCACGTCCTTCTCGAAGTTGACGGAAAACTTCTTCGCGAACAGGACCGGCGTGATGGCATTGGTCGTGACGTTACCCACCATCAGCGTGTAGCCGTCGGGCTTGGAGCGGGCCATTTCTTCGATGGCGAGAATGCCGAACGCGCCCGGCTTGTTCTCGACCACGAACTGCTGGCCGAGGCTTTGGCGCATCTGCTCGCCGAACAGGCGCGCGGTGATGTCGCTGGCGCCGCCAGGAGCATACGGAACGACCACCTTGACCGGCCGCGAGGGATATTTGTCCTGCGCCGAGGCCGTGACACCGCCGCATACGAGACACAGCAGCGCCAGACCCAAACCGACCCGTTGCATCCCATCCTCCCGGTGGATTCGCTGAAATTGCCCGCCCCGACGGGTGTCAGCTCGGCATCGATTGTAGCCCAGCCGCCCGGGACCGAAACAGGCAAACGGCCGCGCGATCTTGTCGCCCTGCGGGCGAATCGCCGCTCGGTCATTCCCGCTTGCCGACCCGTTTGCTGCCGGCGGCCCTCACGCCGCCTTGACGCCGTGCAGGCTGTGGGACGCATCCTTGCAGGTGAAGAACACGACATCGCCCGCGGGCGTGGCCTGCCCGGAGTGCACGACGTTGGAGGGAATATAGACCACCGAGCCCGGCTTGGCCTCGATCTCCTTCTCTCCAATCTTTGCCCGAAACGTGCCCTGCAGAATGTAGATCCATTGCTCGTTCGGGTGCGAATGCGGTTGCGCGCCAGTGCCGGCCGGCATCCGCATCAGGGCGACGATCATGCGCTCGCCCTCGACGCAGGCGCCGTTGGCGGTCGAGTAGTCGGGGCCGCCGAGGATGTGATTCACGGCGCTGAGATCGAACACGTATTCGCCGTCGCCCGCGCGCTTGGCACCCGGCGTCCGCGCCATTTGTTGCGACATTTTTGTCTCCTCCGTTTCGCGCTGCTCTCTCGTCCAGCAAAGTCAGTTCCGACCGCGTCAGGCGAGCGCCCGCGTCTTGTCGCCTGCGCCGAGCAACGCCTGCGCCCGCCCGCCGAGGATGGCCGACTGCTCGGCGGCCGAAATCGACAGGCCGCGAACCTGCGACACGCCCTCCGGCATGCCCATATCGAAGGGATAGTCGCTGCCGAGCAGCACGCGGTCGGCGCCCGCGTTGCCGACGAGGAATGCGAGCACCTCTTTCGAGTGCACGATGGTATCGAAATAGAAGCGCTTGAGCGAATCCGTTGGCGGTTTCTCGAGCTTGCGCTTGGGCTCTGCGCGCACGTGCCAACCGTGCGCGAAACGTCCGGCTTGATAGGGGACGAATCCCCCGCCATGGGCGAGGCAGATCTTCAACGAGGGATGCCGCTCGAGCACCCCGCTGAACACGAGACATGCGGCGGCGATGGTGGTGTCGAGCGGGTTGCCGATCAGATTTCCGAGATAATAGGACGACAGCCGATCCGCGCCCGCCACGTTGATGGGGTGCAGGAGAATGAACGCATCGAGCTTGGCTGCCGTGGCCCAAACCGGCTCAAGCTCGGGATCGTCGAGGTTCTTGCCCGCCACGTTCGAGCCGATCTGCGCCCCACGCAGGCCCAGCACGCGCACCGCATGACGAAGCTCGTCCGCGGCTTGTTTCGGCGCCTGCATGGGCAGCGTCGCAATCGCGAGAAAGCGGTCGGGGCGGGCCTTTGCCAGCTTGGCGAGCTGCTCGTTCTGAATGCGGGCAAACGCCGCCGCCAGCGCCGGCGGTTGCGCATAGACGAAGGTCTGCGGGCAAACCGACAGGACCTGAACGTCGACCTTGGATGCCGCCATGTCTTGCAGGCGGCGCTCTAAATCCCAGCCGCCGCGGGGGAAATGCCGGTAGACGTTGCCGGCGACGTCGAGCGTGGCGAACTGCTCGCCGATTTCCGAGAGCTTCGGCCCCACCTTGGGGGCTTCGCGCTGCAACAGGCGGATGGTCTCTTCGGTCAGGATGTGAGCGTGAACGTCGATCGTTTGCATCGTCTGGGTGACCATGGGGTCCGCTGCTGCTCGAGGGTTGAGAAAAGACGCTGGAGAGGCTAGTGGTCCGATTCCGAAGTTCGTAAGCACTCGCAGCACGTTCAGATACGACTTCGGAATCTAAGGACCACTCGCAACTCTATGTTTCTAGTGCCCCTTTTGAACCCGAAGTTCGCGACCGCGTTTGCCGCATAGTGTGCGCGAACTTCGGGTTCGGGGCACTAGGAGCGTAATGCATCGCGCCGCGCAGATCGAGTAGCTGATGGCGTTCGGATCGTGATAGGTTGCGCGCGGCCCCAATCCCGGTGGAACCGGAATGCTCGATCAGCCCGCCGCCTCGCGTCGCGCCCGATTGCGGGATCGCCCGCGGCTCGATTTCCAGAATCATTTGGCCGATCTCGAGGCGAACGGCCTCCTCGTTCGCATCGACCGTCCCATCAACAAAGACACCGAGCTGCATCCGCTGGTGCGCTGGCAATTTCTGGGCGGCGTGCCGGAGGACAAGCGGCGCGCATTCCTGTTCACGCACGTGACCGACTCGAAGGGCCGGCGCTACGATATTCCGGTCGTGGTCGGCGCGCTCGCGGCCTCGCCCGACATCTACGCCATGGGCATGGGGCAGGAGGTCAAGGACATCGGCGAGGCATGGATGCGTGCGATCGCCAATCCGATCGCGCCGATCGCGGTGAGCGCCCCGCGCTGCCAGGAGGTCGTGCTGAGGGGCGATGATCTCAACGCGTCGGGTGGGCTGGCGCGGCTGCCGGTGCCGGTATCGACCCCGGGCTTCGACTCCGCGCCATATCTGACTGCGACGCTGTGCGTGACGCGGGATCCCGACAGCGGCATCCAGAACATGGGCACCTACCGTGCCGCGCTCAAGGCCGCCGATCGGCTGGTGGTGCGCATGGTGGCGCGCGAGGCGAGCGGCGCCGGCGGCTATTTGCATTGGCTCAAGTATCGCAAGCGCCGCGAGCCTATGCCGATCGCGATCGTGATCGGCTGTGCGCCGGTGGTCATGTTCACCGGCCCGCAGAAGCTCGCCATCGACATGGACGAGCTCGGCGTTGCTGGCGCGCTCGCCGGCGCGCCGATCGAGATCGCGAAAGCCGCGACGATCGACCTCGACGTGCCGGCGTCGGCCGAAATCGTGATCGAGGGGTTGATCGACCCCGAAAAGCTCGAGCCCGAAGCGCCGTTCGGCGAGAGCAACGGCTACGTCGCGCTCGAAGCGTACAATATGCCGATGCGCGTGACCGCCATCACTCACAAGCGCGCGCCGGTCTTCACCTCCATCATCAGCCAGGTCACGCCGAGCGAATCCAGCGTCGTCAAGAAGGTGGCTTACGAGCCGCTATTTCTCAGCCACCTGCGCGATCGCCTCGGGATCAAGGGCGTGCGTCGCGTGGTGATGCACGAGCGGCTGACCAATCTTCGCCCCGTCATTTTCCTGCAGCTCGCCGAAGGAACGCCGCGCAGCGAGGTCTGGCGCGCGTTGCACGGTGCCGCGACCTTGCAGTCCAATTGCGGAAAAATCGTCATCGCGGTCAGCGAGGACATCGATCCCGCCAGCATGGACGCGGTGCTGTGGTCGCTCGCCTATCGCACCAACCCGATCGAGGACGTGCATCTGGTGCCCCACCGCGGCGGCGTGCAAGGGGCGCAATACGGACCCAAGACCGCGGACTCCGGCATGCTTGTCGACGCCACGCGCAAATATCCGATGGCGCCGCTCGCCTTGCCGACGCGCGAATACATGGAGCACGCGCGCGCGTTGTGGGAGGAGCTCGACCTCTACCCGCTCAACGTGCAGTCGCCCTGGCACGGTTACGGCTTGGGCGACTGGACCGACCGCTGGGAAACGTTTGCACGCCGCGCTGCCACCGGCGACTGGGAGCTCACCGGCAACGAGACGTTCGCGCGCCAGCGCGGCGGCCTCACGCCCGAAACGCCCGCCCGCTTCGACGACAAGCCGAAGAAGCCATCTGATTAGCAATCGTCGCGGTATCGCGAGCGCGGGCCGTCACTGCGCCCGCACGCCGGCCGCTTTTATGACCGCCGCCCACTTGTCGCGCTCGGCGCCGAGGAAAGCCGCGAACTCCTCTGGCGAGGAAATCTTGGCGTCAACGCCGAGCTTGACCAAGGTGCTTGCGATCTCCGGCGACTGCAGGCTCACGTTGATGGCGGCGTTGAGCCGCTCGACGATCGCGCCGGGCGTGCCAGCGGGCGCGACCACGCCGGTGAACGAGACCGAGGTGAAGTCCGCGATGCCCGCTTCGATCATCGTCGGCACATCCGGCATCTGCGAGCTGCGCCGGTCGCTGGTCGAGGCCAGCGCCCTGACCCGGCCGGCCTCGACCAGCGGCAGCGACGATGCCGGATTTTCAAACGAGAACTGCGTTTCGCCCGCCACCGTGGCCGCAACGGACGGGCCGCCGCCCTTGTAGGGAACATGCACGACGTCGAGATCGAGCCGCTGCTTGAACATCTCGCCGATCAGATGCGGCGGCGTCCCGATGCCGGCCGACGCGTAGTTGAGTTTGCCCGGGTGCGCCCGCGCGAGCGCGACCAGATCTCGAACCGATTTGACCGGCAACGCGGGATTGACGATCAGCAGATTGGAGGTGGTCCCGAGCGCAGCGATCGCTGCGAAGCCTTTGATGGGATCGTAGTTCACGTTCTTGTAGATCAACGGGCTGATGACGAGCGTGCTGGTGTTGGCGAGGAGCAGCGTGTAGCCGTCGGGATCGGATTCCGCGACCGCGCGCGCCCCGATGGTGCCCCCGGCGCCCGGCCGATTGTCGATGACGACGCCTTGCCCGAGGATCGAGGTGAGGTGTTGTCCGATGAGACGCGCCATCACGTCGGCGGGACCTGCCGGCGCGAAACCGACCACGATCCTGATCGGCCGATTGGGAAACGTCTGCGCCGATGCGATCCCGCCTGCGGCGCAGGCGATCGCGACGATCGCGCAGAGCAACGTCGGTTTGGCGAGCATGGCCGTTACTCCCGACTTCATTCCGAGCAAGGTGCATCAGCGCCGGCTCGAAGGACGAGGCCGAGCGAATTGCATCACGCCTTCTCATCCACCACGCGGTTGCGCAGCGTGCCGATGCCGGAAATCTCGACCTCGAGCACGTCGCCCGGCTTCATCCACAAGGGTGGATTGCGGCGATGACCGACTCCTTCCGGCGTGCCGGTGGCGATCACGTCGCCCGGCGCCAGTGGCGTGAATTGCGCGCAGAACGCGATGATCTGCGGCACCGAATAGATCAGGAGGTCGGTGGCCGACTTCTGCACCTCCTGTCCGTTCAGCCGCGTCGTCAACATGAGGCGCCCCGGATCGGTGATCTCGTCGGTGGTGACGATCCAGGGCCGAGCGGGCCAGTGGCGGGGAAATTCTTTCCCGAAGTCACCGAGAACTTCTGATAGTCGCGCACGCTGCCGTCGACGAAGCAGGTATAGCCGGCGACGTGATCGAGCGCGCGCTCGACGGGGATATGGCGGCCACCGCGAGCGATGACGACCGCAAGCTCGCCCTCGAAGTCGAAGCTCTGCGACAGCGCGGGACGAATCATCTCGCCGTCGTGGCCGGTCAGCGTGTTGGTGAGTCGGATGAACATGCTCGGCTGTTTCGGCAGCTCGCGCCCGGTCTCGGCGGCATGGGAGCGGTAATTGATGCCGGCGCAGAGAATTTTTTCCGGGTTTGGGATCACCGGCAGCCACTTGATATCGGCCCGTTTGTGGTCGGGCTTGGCCGCGTCGGCGGCTTTCCTTATTTCCGCGAGCCCGCCGGCCGTGAGCGCGTCACGCAAGCTCGCGTAACCGAGACGCTGGTTCAACGTGACCACGCCATCGCCGGTCACCACGCCGAAGCACGCCTTTCCATCGGCCATGTAGCTTGCAAGCTTCATTCACAGCCCCATTTCAATCACAGCATGTCGCGCGCACCCGGTCCGCTGAGAGGGCGTGCACCCTCACATCAGCGCGCCGCTACTGCCCGTAGATTGGCACGAACAGTTGGTCGACGGGAATGGGCGCCTCGATCAGCGACTGCTCGGCCATGTAGCGAACGAGCGCCTCGAGCGTAGGCCGGTTGGCCTCCACGCCGTAGGGCCAGGGATCGCCGCCGAAGGTCGCCTCGATCTCATCGAGCTCCGCGATCATGCCCGGCAGCATGTACCGCAACGTGCCGACGTTGCCCATCTTGGCAAGCGCAAGCTCCTTGGCCTCGTGCATCGCTTTGAAAAGGCTGGTGGCGATGAACGGATGTCTCTCGTAAACGTCGCGACGCATGGCGACGAGATGCATGATCGGGAAGATGCGCGTGCGGCGGTAATAGTCGAGCTCGACGGCGTGAAAGTCCGGGAACAACCGCCGCACGTCCGGATTGGTGCGAAGCGCGGCCGGCAAGCCGCTGCCGAGAATCGCCTGGATGTCGTTCCTTTCCAGAAGTTCGCTCAGCGAATGGCCGGACGCGTTCTGTTCGATCGAGACTTGCTTGATAAGCGGCGGTGGCGAGGGATTGCCATGCGAGTCCGAACTGTTGGTGGCGCCCTGCACCCAATGCACGCCCGACAAATCGACCCCATACTCGTCCTGCAGCAAGCCGCGGATGAAAACCGCAGCGGTCTGGGTGTAGAGCGGAACGCCGACCCGTTTGCCCTCGAGGTCCTTCGGCGTCTTCACTGCTTTGCGGTTGACGGTGATGAAACCGTGGCGGAAGACGCGGGAAGGAAACACCGGCAGTGCAACCATCTCGTTGCGGCCGGCGGCGAGCCGGCTGAAGACCTCGGAGCTCGACATTTCGCAGGCGTCGAACTCGAGATTTTTCCCCATGCGGTCGAAAATCTGTCGCGGTTCGTCGATGACGAGGAAGTTGAGATCGACACCTTCGGGTTTGACCTCGCCGGTATAGAGCGCCGACATACGGTCATAGAGGCCGCAGGCGAACGTCACCGCAACTTTGGGCATGAAACGTCTCCCGCGCGTCGGATCTCGCCTTTACCGACGCGCTTGGTCGCTGGCT
>JAFAHL010000251.1 GCA_019237215.1 Hyphomicrobiales bacterium
CGCGGCCACCGCTTCGATCTCGCCGCGGCGCTCGTGTACAATCAATCCGGCTGCGACGAGCTCATCGGGGCGGCGCAGCGTCTTGCGTGCTGGTTTCATGACGACGTCCTGGCGTGAAGTCTTCTCGCGTGCGGCCTCATGGCGGGCAAAACATCTCGCTGATGCGGCGAGGCCGGTCAAATGTCAATCCGCGTCCGCCGTGCTGGCGCGAAGCGGGCGGTGCAAGCCGGATCCCGCCCGCGCGCCGCCCAGGTCGGCTTGCCGGCCGCGAAATTCGGTGTTGGTATGCGCCACGCAATCGTGCAAGCGAGGACAAGATGAAGAACTATCTCGACGGGGGCGAGGCGATTCTCGAGGCGTTTCGCAAGCTCAAGATCGACTACATCATGTCCTCGCCGGGCTCGGAATGGTCGCCGATCTGGGAGGCGCTCGCGCGTCAGAAGCTCGACAACAAGGCCGGCCCGGCCTTCGTCGAGTCCTGGCACGAGACGCTCGCGGTCAACATGGCCACCGGCTACACGCTGATGACCGGGCGGCCGCAGGCGGTGCTGCTGCACGCCGGCGTCGGCGTGCTGCAGGGAAGCATGGGCATCCACGGCGCCATGCAGAACGAGGTGCCCATGGTGGTCATGTCGGGCGAATCCCAAACGCTCGGCGAAGACCCCGACCTCGACATCGAGGCGCAGTGGTATGGCGGCCTCACCGTCGGTGGCATCGAGCGCTTCGTCGAGCCGGTTGCGAAATGGGCGCGCGCCGTGACCAGCCCCCATACGCTCTATGAGAGCGTGATCCGCGCCGGCGAAATGGCGCAGCGCGTGCCGAAGGGGCCGATCTACCTCAACGTGGCGCTCGAACACATGCTGCACGACTGGACGCCGCCCGCCGACGCGCGCGAGGTGCCGCCGGCGCCGACCGTGCGGCCGCGGCAGGAGGACGTCGCCAAGGTCGCCGAGCTCGTGCGCAATTCCAAGAGCCCGGTGATCGTGACGGAGACCGCCGGACGGGACCCCAAGGCGTTCTCAGCCCTCCTGGAGCTCGCCGATCTCCTCGCCATTGCGGTGATCAACGGTCGCGTCAACGCCCACGCAAATTTTCCGACCGATCACCCGCTCTATCTCGGCATGGGCAGGTACAAGGCGCTCGAGGCTGCCGATCTCGTCCTGCTCGTGGGCGCTCGCGCGCCGTGGTATCCGCCACGGCGGCGGCCGACCAGCGGCAAGATCGTCGCGGTAAACGACAACCCGCTCAAGGACCACATGATCTACCAGACGCTGCACGCCGACTACTATCTCGAAGGCGATATCGCCGAGTCGCTCACGTTGCTGATCGCCGCAACGAAGTCGGCGCAGATCGACGCCGCCACGGTGAGCGCGCGGCGCCAGCGCTGGACCCGCGAGCACGACAACTACGTCGCGGAGTTGCACGCCGCGCGGGAGAAGGCGCAGAACGGCAGCGCCATCGATCCGCTCTCGCTCCTGGGCGCGCTCGCAGAGGTGATGCCCGCCGACACTATCTACGTGGACGAGACGATCACCCATTCTCCCCTCATCCGCCAGCACCTCCCGCAGACCACGCCGCAAAGCTTCTTTCGCGGCTCGGGTGGCCTCGGCCAGGGGATCGGCACCGCGCTCGGCATCAAGCTCGCGGCGCCCGAGCGGCCGGTGGCACTGCTCGTCGGCGACGGCTCGTTCCTTTACAACCCGATCATCCAGGCGCTCGGCGCCTCCAAGCGGCACGAGCTGCCAGTCATCATCGTCGTCCTCAACAACAAGAAATACGAGGCGATGCGCAAGGGCCACGTCCATCACTACCCCGATGGCGCCTCGGCCAGCAAAGACCTGCATTTCGGCGTGACCATCGACGGACCGGACTATGAGCGGCTGGGAAGCCATTTCGGCTTCCACGGCCAGCGCGTCGAAGACCGCGCCGAATTGGAGGCCGCGCTGCAAAGCGCCCTCGCCGCGACCAAAGGCGGAAAGACGGCGATCCTCAACGTGGTGGTGAGCCGCTAACGCGACCGCCTATGGTCATATCCGGTTCGTCGCCGGCTATCCGCTGCACCTCTCGTCACCCGCAGGCTTGACCACGCAAGTCGGATTCATACGACTTCGCAAGGCAGGCTGCGACCGCCACGACGATGTGAAGCTGGGCGCGCAACGGCGGCATGCGGCGTCGTCTTTTCATTCCTCAATCATTCACGTTTCGGATATCGGCGTCCACATCACCTCGTCGATGCGAGCGGCTCCGGTCGCGAGCATGACCAGCCGATCGAAGCCGAGCGCAATCCCGCAGGCCTGCGGCATCGCCGCGAGGGCGTTCAGAAAATCCTCGTCGATCGGATAGCGCTCGCCGTAGATGCGCTCCTTCTCCGCCATCTGTTGTTCGAGCCGTTTGCGTTGCTCGGCCACATCGACGAGCTCGCCGAAGCCATTCGCCAGCTCGACCCCGCAGGCATAAAGCTCGAAGCGCTCGGCAAGGCGCGGCTCGGAAGCTTTCGATCGGGCGAGCGGCGACTGCACCGCCGGATATTCGTAAAGAATCGTCGCCCGCCCTTGCCCGAGGCGCGGTTCGATCTTCTCGACCAACACGCGGCTGAAAATGTCGCCCCAGGTATCGTCGGCCGCCGTGCGGACGCCGGCGGCATGAGCGGCGGCGGCGAAGGCGGCAGCGGGCTGGGGTGGCAGCATCGCCAAGAGGTCGATGCCGGCATGGCACGCAAACGCTTCCACCACCGTCAATCGTTCGGGCGCGGCGAACGGATCGATGGCGCGGCCGCGGAACGAAAACCGTTTCGAGCCCGCCGCCTCCGCCGCGAGCGCGAGAATAGCCGCGCAGTCCTCCATCAGGACCTCGTAAGGCTCCTGTGCTCGATACCACTCGAGCATGGTGAATTCGGGTTGGTGCAGGACACCGCGCTCGCGGTTGCGAAACGAGCGGGCGAACTCGACGATGCGGCGTTCACCGGCCGCCAGCAATTTTTTGCAGGCAAATTCGGGCGAGGTTCGCAGATAGAGCCGCGTGCGCGTGCCGGCTGGCGCCGTCAGATCGGTCGCGAAGGCGTGGAGATGGGTCTCGTTCCCCGGCGAAGGCACCAGCGTCGCGGTCTCGACCTCGACGAAATCCCGCGCCGCGAAGAATTGCCGCAACGCCGCCGCCATGCGCATGCGCCCGAGCAGGAAGGGCCGTCGGCCGGCGTGCAGAGCCCAAAAGGGCGGCGGCATCAGGGGCGCTCCTTCCAGCGCGGTCTCAACCGTCCAGCAGCCGTGAAAATCACTGGCGATCTACCGCAGGATCAGTATGGTGCGGCGCGACATTTGGGCCCAGCATTGGCCGCGCTGGTCCGGTAATCGAGGAAAACTCGCCGTGAAAATCATCGCCAGCTCGCTCCGCAAGGGCAATATCGTCGAATTCGACGGCAAGCTCTATGTCGTCCTCAATGCCGAAAGCTTCCATCCCGGCAAGGGTACCCCCACCACTCAGGTCGACATGCGCCGCATCAGCGACGGCGTGAAAGTGGCGCAGCGCTTCAAGACGACCGAGCAGGTCGAACGCGCCTACGTGGAGGATCGCGAGCATCAATACCTCTACCAGGACAGCGACGGCTTTCATTTCATGAACACCGAGACCTACGACCAGGTGACGCTGCCCGCCGACATCATCGGCAACCAGGCCGCCTACCTCCAACCGGAGATGAAGGTCATGCTCTCCGTCCACGAGGGGGTGCCGGTCTCGATCGAGCTTCCCCAGAAGGCCACCCTGGAGGTGGTGGAGACCGAGCCGTCGGTGAAAGGGCAGACTGCCGCCTCCTCCTACAAGCCCGCGCTGCTGTCGAACGGCGTGCGCACCATGGTCCCACCCTTCGTCGGCCCGGGGACGAAGATCGTGGTCATGACTGCGGACGGCTCCTACGTCGAGCGCGCCAAGGACTGAGGTATTTGTTTCCGCGACAAAAGAACTGGACGAACGCGCAACCCATTTGCAACACTGCAAATCGTTTTTGTTGACCTACTTGGCAGAATCGGCGGCTGCGGCAATACTTGATTCGTGCCCGGACGTCGCGGCGACTGCTCCGGCAAGGTATGGAGCGTCATGTTGCGATTCGGAATTGCGGGCCTCGCGCTCGCCGTCGGCGTCGCTGCCGCGGCCGCGCAGGACATGAAGAGCCCGCGCATCGCCCCCACCCACGTCGATTGGGACGCAGTCGCCGTGGAGCTCGACGCGCTCGATGTGCCGAAACCGCTGGTCATGCCGGAGGTGATGGCGAAGCTCAATCGCGCGACCAGCGAGCGCTTCGCCAATATCGCGGCGAGCCCCGTGCCGGTGCTGCTGCCCTTCGATACGGCGGCGTTCGTGCGCGACCGCGCCGCCGCCGCATCCGACCCGGCCGCTGCCAGCGCGAATGCGCCGGCCGACACTTATCTCTTCGGCTTCAACGCGGTGCCGTTCTTCTATCCCGGGCCGGCCGGCTATGACGCCGTAGTCCTCGCCCGCGCGCAGGAGATGCGCGAATTGGGAATAGGCTTTCCCGATACGATCTACATCCACATCGGAGGCTCCGCGCTCGTTTACGAGCTCGACGAGCCGCGGGGCATGCTCGGATGGCCGGTCCATGGCCTCGATGAATTCCCCGGCATCCGTCGCATGTTTCTCGAAAACTACGTGCGCTACACCTTCGTGCGCTACGGGGTGCCCTATGTGGTCGCCATCGAATGCTCCGACGGCAGGTTGCGGTTCCGCAAAATGTCATGCCGCGACGCCGACAAGGTTGCGATTCGCTTTCTCAAGTCGCTGCGCATCGCGGGCGGCACGCCGCAGAGGAGGCCGGAGACGGTCGCCGCCGACACCATCGACCGGCCGGCGGAGCAATCCACGGTCTTCACCTACTACAGCCCGGGCGACATCCTTCCCGGCACCGGCTTTCGGCGCAAAGGCGGCGTGGCCGACCACACGGTCTATTCCAAGATCCGTTTCCCGCTCGCCGACGCGCCGGCCTTCGCCAATTCCCAGTCCTTCATGAATTGGGGAAACTGCGAGGCCACCGGACGTTCCGGGGCCGGAACGCTTGGCGGCGTGAGGGCCTATCGCTGTCGCGTGAACGGCCAGATGCTGGTTTTGGATGAATCGGCCCCTGAGAATTACTCCTATCCGTGGCGGGACAATTTCTGCGAGACCCGCAACTTCTATGTCGGCCAATGCCCCGGGGGTCTCGGCCACCAGGGGCAAGACATCCGTCCGGCCTTCTGCAGGCAGCGCATCGAGGGGGCAAACCGCTGCGAGCCATATCTGCACGATGTGGTCGCCGTGCGCGACGGCGCGGTGCTGCGCGCGCCCACCCAGGAGGCGCTTTACATCGTGGTCAACGCGCCCAACGAGCGCCTGCGCTTCCGCTACCTGCACATGCTGCCCAAGCAGTTCAACGCTGACGGCCTGGTGAGCGGTCGCTTCGTGCACGAGGGCGAGGTGATCGGCAAGGTCGGCAACTTCTTCCGGCGCGAGCGCGCCACCACCTATCACCTTCATTTCGACCTGCAGGTGCCGACGAAATACGGCTGGGTCTTCGTCAATCCCTACATGACGCTGGTGGCCTCATATGAGCGGCTCATCCACGGCCGCGGCCAGGAAATCAAGGAAGAAATCAAGGAACAAGAGGTCAAAGACGACATCCCCACCGCGTCGATCCCGGCCCAACCGCTGCCCGCCATGACCCCGGTGCCGCCCGCGGACGCGGCCGCAAAGCCGACAGAAACGGCTGTAGAATCGCCGCCGCCAATGGAAACCGGGATACGGCGCGATGAGCGAGTGGGCGAACCCTCCCCTGTCAAGGCGAGCCTGCCTGTCCATGTTGGCGGCGGCCGCGGCAACGTGGAGCGCAACGGCACGCGCGCAGGCAAACAAATCGTCATTCGACCAGTGGGTCGCAGCCTTTCGCGCGCGGGCGCACGCGCGTGGCATATCCGACGCCACGTACACTCGGGTTATGGGCAATATCAAACCCGATACGACAGTTTTTGAGCTCATCCGCTCCCAACCCGAATTCAACGAGCAGCTCTGGCAATACCTCAATCGCCGGGTCTCCGACTGGCGCATCACAACCGGCAAGGAGAAGGCGAAGGAATACGCGCCGCTCTTTGCCCGTATCGAGAAGGACTACGGGGTCGACCGCGGGATCATGCTCGGGCTCTGGGGCATCGAATCGGCCTTCGGCGATCCGGACGTGCAGAAGAACCACATGCGCCCGGTCATCCCCGCGCTCGCGGCGCTCGCGTGGGGCCAGCCGCGCCGTCGCGCCTATTGGGAGCAGGAGCTGCTCAACGCGCTCGTCATCATCGAGCGCGGCTGGAGCACGCCCGAGGAAATGCGCGGCTCCTGGGCGGGCGCCATGGGCCATACTCAGTGGATGCCGGAGGTGTGGCTCAATGTCGGCCTCGACTACGACGGCGACGGGCGGGTGTCGCCCTTCGGCAAGCCCGACGACGGGCTCGCCGGCACCGCGCAATATCTCGTCAAGCGCGGCAAGTATCGCCCTGGCGAGCACTGGGGCTACGAAGTGCGCGGGGCTGCCGGGATGAGCGGCGGAGCGGCGTCACGAACCTACGAAAGCTGGCAGAAGGCCGGCGTGACGCGCGCTGACGGCAAGGCGTTTCCGCAGCCCAATGCATCGGCAAGGCTTTGGGTGCCGGTGCCGGGCGGACCGGCGTTCCTCCTCGGTCCGAATTTCTATGCCGTGCGCTCCTACAACCCGTCGATGAATTATACGCTGTCGATCGTGCATCTCGGCGACCGCATCATGGGCGGCGGGCCGCTGGTACAGTCCTTCCCCGGCGGGGAGCGCACGCCGACGCTCGCGGAAGTGCAGGAAATCCAGAAGCGCCTGACCGACCTCGGCTTCGACACCGGCGGCACCGATGGACGCGTCGGCAACGACACCATGATTGCGGTGCGCAATTTCCAGCGCAAGGTCGGCATGCAGCCAGCGGACGGCTATGCCGGCGTGAAGCTTCTGGCGCGGTTGCGCCAAGGCCTCTGATCCGGTTCTATGGGGCTCCTTTCGGAGAACCCAAGGATCATCCCCGTGACGACCGCAAAAGCCAAGGTGGCGCCCGCCGCCGGAAAGCCTGCGAGCGCTGCCCATCCCTCGCTGCGCGCGCTCGAGCGCCCGGCCAATCTCACCGGCACGAACGCGCCTGCTTTCGGCAGCGACGTGGTTGCCGACACGCTGCGCGCACTCGAGATTCCCTACATCGCGCTCAATCCCGGCGCGAGCTATCGCGGGCTGCACGATTCGATCGTCAACTTCCTGGGCAACGAGACGCCGCAGATGCTGCTCTGTCTGCACGAGGAAAGCGCGGTCGCCGTCGCCCAGGGCTACGCCAAGGTGACCGGCAAGCCCATGGCCGCGGCCGTGCATTCCAACGTCGGGCTGTTCCACGCCACCATGGCGATCTTCAACGCTTGGTGCGATCGCCAGCCGGTCGTCGTCCTCGGCGCGACCGGTCCGGTGGACGCCGTCAAGCGCCGGCCTTGGATCGACTGGATTCACACCGCGCGCGATCAAGGAGCGATCGTTCGCAACTACACCAAATGGGACGATCAGCCCGCCTCCCCCGCCGCCGCCCGCGAGGCGCTCATACGCGCCACCTGGATCGCCGACACGGCGCCTAAAGGACCGGTCTACATCAATCTCGATGCCGAGATGCAGGAGGCGAGGCTGGCGGAGCCGCTCGCGCCGATCGAGGCCGCCCGTTTCATGCCGCTCGCCGATCCCGCGGCGTCCGCCGAACTCATCGAGGACGCGGCGGCGATACTCAAGGCCGCGCACCACCCCGTCATCCTGATGGGGCGCGTGTCACGCAGCATCGATGGCTGGAACGACCGTGTCGCGCTCGCAGAGGCGCTCAATGCCAAGGTGATCAGCGACCTCAAGATCGGCTGCGGCTTCCCGACCGATCACCCCCTGCACGCCGGCGCCCCGGCGTCGAACGCGATGGTGCCCGAGGCGATTGCGGCCATCAAAGCGGCGGACGTGATCCTTGCGCTCGACTGGGTCGACCTCGCCGGGGCCTTGCGCAACGCGCTCGGCCACGAGGCGCCGCAGGCGAAGATCATCAATGTCAGCGCCGACTTCCACATCCACAACGGCTGGAGCATGGATTACGAAGGCCTGCCGCCGGTCGATCTGCAGTTGCCGACGACGCCCGACGAGGCGGTGCCGCAACTCCTTGCCGCGCTCGGCGGCGCCAAGGCGCGCAAGCCCGCCGCGGTGAAGGCCAGGGCCGAAACATACCAACCGTCGAGCGGCCCGCTCCGGGTCGACGACCTCGCGCGATCGCTCAAGGCGGCGCTCGGCGAACGCGAGGTCACCCTCACGCATCTGCCGCTCTCGTGGAACGGCGCCACCTGGCCGTTTCGTCATCCGCTCGATTACATCGGCTCGGAGGGCGGCGGCGGCGTCGGAGGCGGGCCCGGCATTTCCGTCGGCGCCGCGCTGGCGCTCAAAGGCTCGGGACGACTGCCGGTCGCGATCTGCGGCGACGGCGACTTCTGCATGGGTGCGACCGCGCTCTGGACCGCGGTGCACTACCGCATTCCGCTGCTCGTGGTCGTCTGCAACAACCGTTCGTTCTTCAACGACGAGCTGCATCAGGAGCGCGTCGCTCGCCTGCGCAATCGGCCGCCGGAGAACCGCTGGATCGGGCAGCGCATCTCCGATCCCGACATCGATTGCGCCGGGCTCGGACGGGCGCAGGGAGCGGTTGGATTCGATCCCGTGACCAAGACCACCGATCTGGTGCCGACCTTCGAGAAAGCGATCGCGGCGGTCGAGGCGGGCCAGGTGGCCGTGGTCGATGTGCGGGTCGAGCCGGGCTATTCGGCGGTCGCGACCGCGGCCATGCTGCGCGGAACCGAGAAGAAGTGACGCCCTCGCCCGCGATGGCGCTAGATCGCAAAGCTTTCGTGAGTCGAGGGATGGAACAGCTCTTCAGGCAACACCAGTCGTGAGGAAAGACCCTGCGCATGGTGGTGACGCAGGAAGGTCTCGAGCTCCTTGCGGTTGGGCGCGAGCCCGTAAGACCAGAAGTCGCGCCCCATGAACTCGCGCGCGGCGCGCAGCTGCTCCTCGACGAACGGCAGCGTCACCTTGCTCGCGGCGGTGTCTTCGAGCGCCTCGAGGCACTTGGCCTTGGCCTGCTGAAACGCCTTGAGCACCGCCGCCGGCAGCCACGGGTGCTGGTCGACGAGTTCGCGGCGGATACCGGTGAGATGCATGATGGGAAAGATGCCTGTGCGCATGAAATAATCGCGGCCGGCGGCGATCGGATCGGGAAACAGCCAACCGATATGGGGATTTTTCCTGCCCGCGAGGCTCGGCGCGCGCGGCGCGATGAAGCCGTCGATGTCGCCGCGCTCCAAGAGTTCGGAAATGGTGACGTCCTGCGGCGCGTCCTCCATGCGCACGCCGGCGGGGAGCTTGATGGCGATCTTCTCCGGCCGGCCGGGGTGCTCGATCCCGCCCCGCACCCAGATCATGTCGGACGGCTTCACGCCGTGGTCGTCTTCCAGAATGATGCGGGCCCACACGCAGGCGGTGAGCTGATATTCCGGCAGCCCGACGCGCCTGCCTTTGAGGTCGGCGGGCGACTTGACGCGATCCTTGCGCACGTAGATCGAGTTGTGACGGAAGGCGCGGGACACGAACGCCGGCACCCCCACATAGGGGCAATTGCGTTCGGCGGTTTTCACCGTGAAACTCGACATCGACAATTCGCAGATGTCAAAATCCATGCCGCGAAAGGCACGGAAGAAGATTTCCTCAGGCGGCAAGTTCATGAACACCGGATCGACGCCGTCGATCTCGACCGCGCCGTCCATGAGCGGACGCACCCGATCGTAGTTGCCGACCGCGACGGAGAGCTTGAGTTTCGACATCGTCCTCGATCTTTCTGCGGGTCAGGCGCGGCTGGCGGGAATATTCGGCCTGAGAAGGTGTCGCGTTTGTCCATCGCTGCCTGCGCGGACGACGGCCGGCGATCATCCCAGCTTTCCGACCTCGGCCTCGAGCAAGCTCCAGCACTTGTTGCCGAGCTTGTCCTTCCAGGTCGCATAGACGCTGGGGAGACGCGCACGGAACGCCGCCTGGTCGACCTCGTTGAACGCGATCCCACGCGCGGCAAAAGTATCCCGCAGGCCGGCATTGAGCCTGCCCTGATCCTCGCGCTGCTGGCGCACATATTTTGCCGCGTTGTTCTCGATCACGCCCTTGATCTCGTCGGGTAGCGCCGTCCACGTGCTCAAGTGCGCCATCAGGTTGAAGCCCGACCACATATGGTTGGTCATGCTGACATACCTCACCATCTCGTCGAGCTTGTATCCCTGCATGATCGCGAGCGGATTCTCCTGCGCCTCGACTTTACCGCTCTTGAGCGCGCCGTAGATTTGATTGGCGGGCGTCGTGATCGGCTGCGCCCCGAACGCCGCGAAGGTGTCGAAGATCATCTGCCCCGGTGGAACGCGGATCTTCATCCCGGCGAAATCGTCCGGCTTGGCGATCGGGCGGTTGACGGTCGTCACCTCCCGCATGCCGTTGTCGAAGCCGGCCACGGGGAAAAGATACATGCCCTTGGCCGCCATCTCCTCGCCGATATAGCGTCCGAACGGCCCATCGCTCGCCTTGTGCGCCTCCGGCGCCGACTTGAAGGCGAATGGGACCTGTTGGGCCTCCGCCACCGGCACGACCGTGCCGATGATGCCGCCCATGAGCGTGAAGAACTGGATTTCGCCGGCGAGGAGTTTCTTCAGCGCCTCGGGATCGCCGCCCGCGATCTTGTTGTTTTCGGCAAACACGGTCGTTTCGACGCGCCCGTTGGTCTCGGCGCGAACCGCCTCCCACATGGCGACGAGATTCTCGTGCAGCGTGCCGCCGGCCGGCTGATTGTGATACTGCACGAATTTATGGTCGGCGGCGCGCGTCGGCTTCACGCTGATGGTGATCGATCCAAGCGCGCCGGCGGCCGCAATGACGGACCGGCGGGAGAATTGAGTTGCCATCGGCTGTCTCCGGCTAAACGCCCGCTGGCAGGCTCGCCCGCAGGCAGGCCCGGGACGGGCCGCAATGATGTTAATGAATGCCGAGGCTCGCGTCAGCCGGCGCGATATCAATCATCCGGAGCTGCACCCGTTCGACACCGTTCCAGCGGTCGAGGCACAACGTGCCGGCGGCGTGCACAGATCGCCCACGACTCTGCCCGAGCCCGATCCCGAGCTTTTGTCCGGCGGCGCGAAACGCAATGGCGTTGATGATCGAGCCATCACCGGCACGCAGGCGCGCACGCATATGGGACTGCCCTACCTCTTCGGCATAGACGAGGGTATGGGCGGGCAGCGCGATGATCGGTTCCGGATTGCCCGCGCCGAACGGACCCGCGCGCGCGATCGTCGTCACGACGTCGTCGTTGGCAGCAGCGGCGGTGAGCGCCCCGTCGATCAGCAGCGCATCCTCGCGCCGCGCAGCTTCGACCGAGCTTGCGAGCGCGTCTTCGAGATAGGCGCGGAACGCGCTCAGCGTATCCTTGCGCAGCGTGACGCCGGCTGCCATGGCGTGGCCGCCGCCTTTGATGACCAGCCCCGTGCTCACGGCGTGGCGCACGGCGCGGCCGAGGTCGACGCCGGCGATCGAACGCCCGGACCCAGTGCCGATGCCGCCCGGCTGGAGCGCGATGGCGAAGGCGGGCCGTCCGAACCGCTCCTTCAATCGCGCGGCGACGAGGCCGACCACGCCCGGATGCCAGCCATCGGCGGCGGTCACGACGACGGCGCCCTTCTCCTCGACACC
>JAFAHL010000271.1 GCA_019237215.1 Hyphomicrobiales bacterium
CGCCTACGACAATTCAGGCGACGGCTACCACGTGGTGTTCTCGCATCGCTCGCTGCTGGAGATGGAGAACCGCCAGGCCGATGTGGCCAACAAGGGCATGTCCTACTACCGGAACTCGCCCGACAGCGCGCCGATGTATATGGCCTATATGGGCCACGGCCATCACCTCAAGGACAAGCGCCCGGCGATTGAGAAGCGCGCCGGCGGGCTGTGGGCGGTCGAAGGCCCGGCGCCCGGCAGCGAGCATTACCAGGCGCAGTTGCGCCGGCGCTACGGCGCCAAGGCCGAGGAAATACTAGACCTCGCCTCCTCCGAGCCGGTCAACATCAACGTATTCCCGAACTTCTCGCTGCTCGGCAATCATATCCAGGTATTCGAGCCGCTCGCAGTCGACGAAACCAACGTCACCTGGTACGGCACGGCGGTGGTCGACGAGGAGGGTGTGCTCGGCGACGCCGTCTCCGACATCAATGCGTTGCGCATGCGCACCCAGGAGCAGTTCCCGAATTTCGGCGAGGTCGACGATCTCGCCAATTTCGAGGAAATCCAGCGCGGGCTCGCGTGCCAGGAGGATGAGTGGGTCTACATGCATCGCGGGCTCGGGATTCCCGGCCGCGTCAAGACCGACGAGAACGGCATCATCACGGCGCCCGCCACCGACGAGGTGTTCATGCGCGAATACATCAAGGAATGGAAGCGGCTGATGAAGGCGACGCCGAAGCTCGTGGTTCAGCGCGAGCCGTGAGCGCGAACATGCAAACCGTCCACGATCCCGCGATCAGCTCCTATTACGTCAACGACGAGCTCTACCGGAATCTGGTGGAGAGCTTCGCCGATTGGCAACGCGAGGAGCTGGCAATCGCTGCGCCCGAGCTGCGCGATCGTTTCCGGGCGCTGCTCGAGCGCGAAGCGCGCCTGCTCGATGAGCTGCGCTTCGACGAATGGCTGGCAATGTACGCACCCGAATGCATCTATTGGGTGCCGGGAACGCCGGAGGGCGGTGATCCGCGGCGGGAGATTGCGGTGTCGTTCGACGATCGCCGGCGCATGGAGGACCGGATCTATCGCCTGCGCACCGGCTATGCTTGGTCGCAGGCGCCGAAATCCCGCACGGTGCGGATGATCTCGAATGTCGAAGTATTCGCCACCAGCGAGAGCGCCGTTCGCATGGTCCGCTCCAATTTCCTGATCAGCGAGTTTCGCGTGGACGGGACGCGATTTTTGTCGGGTTGGTGCGGCCACCGCTTCGTCGAGCGCGCGGGCCGTTGGGAAATCCAGGTCCGGCAGGTCAACCTCATCGACTGCGACCGCAACCTGCGCAATCCCAGCATTGTCCTCTGACCGCGATGCCCGATATCTCCACCAGAACCGTGCGCTGCGCAGCCGAGCTTCCCGCCTTCCTCGCCGTGCCGGCCACCGACGCCAAAGCGCCCGCGGTCGTGCTCATGCACGAACGCTATGGCCTGGTGCGGCACACCCGCGATCTCGCCGAGCGCTTCGCGCGCGACGGGTTCGTCTGCATCGCACCGGACTTCTTCCACAAGCATCCGGATCAGGCGGCGCTTCACCGTGGCGACGTCGGCTACGACATGACCGACCCGGAGGCCGTAACCTATCTCGAGGCCGCGATTGCCGAAGTCGCAGCGCTGCCGCAAGTCGACGCGTCGAGGATCGCCGTCAAAGGCGTCTGTCAGACCGGCCGCCATCCGCTGGTACTGGCGGCGCAACGGCCGATCGCCGCGGCGCTTGTGTGGTATGGCGCGGCGTCGCAGCGCGAATGGCAGGTCAGCGCGCGCTATCCCAAGGCTCTCGACGAGATCGTCGCCGCGGTCGAGTGTCCGGTTCTCGGCATTTTCGGCGAGGCCGACCACGTGATCTCGCTCGCCGACGTGCGGCGGCTGCGCGACTGCCTCGATCGTCACGACAAGAGCTATACGATCAAGGTCTACGCCGATGCGCCGCACGGCTGGCTCAACGACACCATGCCGGGCCGCTATCGTCGTGCACAGGCGCAAGCCGCTTGGGCGCTGCAGCTCGCGTTTCTCGAGCGCGTGCTCGACCCCGGCTACGACCATGCGCACCGCTCGCAGATCTACGAATGTGATCATTCCGCCAATTATGATTTCACCAAGAACGTGCGGATGGAGTAACAATTGGCGTGCGAATGGCGAACAGCGAACGCCGAGTAGGCCGTTTGCCTCGCTATTCGCCGCTCGAACAGGAGTACATCATGGCGCGCGATTTCGAAGATCATTGCTGGAAGGACGTCATCGATGCCGATACCATCCAGATCTACCAGGCCTATCGCCGCAAGATCTACGTCGGTGACAATCCGGCGGTGCTCGCCATCGACCTCTACAACAAGGCCTATC
>JAFAHL010000277.1 GCA_019237215.1 Hyphomicrobiales bacterium
TGGTCGAGCACGCCGGCAAAGCGCGCGAGCCGCTCCTCCAGATCGCCGGCCTTGCCGTCGAGCGTGCTGGAGAGCTGCTCCAGCGAGGCGCTGCGGTCGGCCAGCGCGCTGTCGGTGCGCTGATTGCTGGCGTCGATCAGCGCCACCGCTTCCGCGAGCGAGCGCGCATGCGCGTCGAACTGGCCCGCGACCTGGCTCAGATCGTTGAGCGTCTGCGCGGACATATCTTGGAAACTCGCGATGTTGCGCTCGACGTCGCTGTTGGCCGCGCCGGCCTTCTGCGACACCTCGTTCATGGCGGCGACGAACTCGGACACGCGCGTGACCAGCGTGCTCTCGATGTCGCTCATGTTCTCGTGCGCGCCGCTGAGCACCTCTTGCAGCAGAATGTTGGCCTCGCGCAGGCGTTCGTACAGCGCGGTCGTGTCCGACCGCAGCATGTTTTGCGTCTCCTGGATCTCGGTGACGGCGCTCGAGGCCGTCTGCCTGGACTGCTCGACCGCCGCGTAGGTCGTCTCCTGCAGCTCCTTGAGCGTGCGGGCGATGGTCTTTGCCGCGCTTTCGGTGGCCATTTCGGCGGTTTCGCGCAGCTCCTTGATCGAACGGCTGACGGCTTCGCCGGTCGTTTCGCTCGCCGCGATGTGGCTCGTCTGCAAGTCCTTGAGCGATTGATTGACGGCGCCAGTCGCGCTCTCGCTCGCCTCGCTGATGAGGCGCGCGATCTGCTCGCTGTTGTCCATCATGGTCTGGGTGAAGTCGAAGCCTTTGGCCTCGATCGCCTTGACCGCATGCTCGGTGACGCGGCTGACCTCGCTCACGAATTCCCGGCTCTTGTTGGTGAGCGCGGCGAGCAGCCCGCTCGATTTCTCGTCGACGATGCGCGTCATTTCGGCGGCGCGCTGCCCCACCGCCGCCGAAATCTCCTCGGCCTTGCCGACGAAAGTGCGCGCCACCTCCGCGCTGACCGAAAGCAGCGTGCGCTCCACCTCGCCGGCGTTCTGCTTGAGCACGTTGCTCACGCCGGTCGACATGCCGCTGATCACGCGCTCGGCGTCGTGCGCGCTCGAGCGGATGGCGGTCGTGGTGCTGGCCGCGAGCTGGGTCAGCGAACGCTCGGCCTCGGCGCTGTTGGTCTTGACCGCCTCGCCGAGTTGCTGGATGCGGGCGCTGATGGTGCTGGAGGCGGAGGCCGAGAGGTTGCCGAGCGAGTGCTCCGCCTCGCTGGTGCTGGCCCTGATCGCGCTGGCCAGTTGCTCCGCGCGCGTGTCGATCGCCTCGACCGAGGCCGTGATCAGCTTTTCGATCGCCTGCGCGGCGTCGCCCGTATTGGCCCTGATCGTGCTGCTCAGATGCTCGGTGCGCGCGGTCAGCATCTCGGCGGCCGATTGGCTGCGCGCGTCGATTTCCCTGGTCAAGCTGTCGGTGCGGGCGGTCAGCAAGTCGGCAGCCGACTGGCTGCGCGTGTCGATTTCCCTGCTCAAGCTGTCGGTGCGCGCGGTCAGCAACTCGGCGGCCGACTGGCTGCGCGCCTCGATCTCCTTGGTCAAGCTCTCGGTGCGCGCGGCGAGCAGGTCGACGGCGGATTGGCTGCGCGCCTCGATCTCCCTGGTCATGCTCTCGGCGCGCCCGCCCAGAAGGTCTTCGAAACGGCTGATGCGCGCATCCAGATTGTCGGCGACCTCCATCGCCTTGACGCCGAGCGTCCGGTCGATGTCGTCGATCTTGGCGCCGATGCTGTGGGCGAGCTGGGCGCCGCGTGCGTTGATGACGCCGCTCACGTCGGCGATGCGCTTGTCGAGCGCGCCGACTACCTCGTTGCCGCCCTCGCTGATCTTCCTGGCGACGTCCGTGACGCGCGAGGAGAGCGCCTCGCCGAGCGTCTGGGTGCGGCCGTCGAGGGCGTCGCGGAAACGATTGAATTGCTGGTCGAGGCTCGCCGTGATCTCGGCCGACTTGACCGTGACGCGGGTGTCGAAATTGTCGAGGTAATCGCGCATCGCGCCGGAAATGTCCTGCGTGCGCTCGCCCAGACGCTCGACCATCTCGCCGCCGTAGGTCTTCACGGTGCGGTCGAACTCGGCAAGATGGCGGGTGATGAGATTGCCGAGCGTGCTGGCGTCGCGTGCGATCCGTTCGGCGAGCTCGGTGCCGCCGTGGTTGAACATGTGCTCGAACGCTTGCAGCCGCGTCGCGAGCAATTCGCGCACCGCCTCGCCGCGGTTGGCGATGACGTCGGCCAGTTCGCCGCTGCCCTGGTTGAACATGCTTTCGAACGATTGCAGGCGCGTCGCGAGCAAGTCGCGCACCGCATCGTGGCGGCTGTTAATCGCGTCGGCGAGCTCGCCGCTGCCCTGGCTGAACATGGTTTCGAACGACTGCAGGCGCGTCGCGAGCAATTCGCGCACCGCATCGTGGCGGCCGGTAATCGCGTCGGCGAGCTCGCCGCTGCCCTGATGGAACATGTCCTCGAACGATTGCAGCCGGATCGCGAGCAATTCGCGCACCATATCGTGGCGGCTGTTGATCACGTCGGCGAGCTCGGTGCTGCCCTGATTGAACATGTTCTCGAACGATTGCAGCCGCGCAAGGAGCATCTCGTGCGCCGCCTCGCCGCGGCTGGCGATCACGTCGGCGAGCGCTTCGCCGCTGTGGTTGAATTGATCGCTCACCCGCTCGCCGTGCTGCACGATGGTGTCGGTGATGCGTGCGCCGGTTTGCTCGAGCTTGGAGATCACGTCTCCGCCGCGCAGGCTCAGATCGAGGACGAGGGAATCGCCGGTATTCTTGAGCGTGGTGTTGACCTCCTCGACCCGGCTGGAAATGGTCTCGGCCAGCTGGTTGCCGGTATCGATGACAAGCTCGGTCAGCTCCTGCGAACGACGGCTCATCAGATCGAGAATTTCCGCGGACTTTTGCCCGAAACTCCCCGTCACTTCTTCGAGCCGCTCGGACATCGTGCGCTGGACATTGGCGGTGATCTCGGTGAACTCGTCGCCGATGTGATCGGTCTTGAAATTGAGCGTTGTGCTCAAGCGGTCGCTGGCGGCGGAGATCGCCTGCGCGGTGTCGCGGCTGGTGTTTTCGAGGCGGGTGAGCAGGTCGCCGCCGCGCTCGCCGAGCGTCTGGATCATCATATCGCCGGCGTTGCCGAGCGAGCGCGTGATGTGCTCGGCCTTTTCGGACAGGGTGTGATTGATCCGCCGCGAAGCGTCGTCGACCTGCTCGGCAACGAGCTCGCTGACCTGGGAAATGTCGTGGCTGAGATCGAGGTGGACGCTGTTGATGGCGTCGCGGATCTGTCCGGCCTGGCCGACGAGGGTATCGCGCTGGCTGCCCAAATCCTGCAGCAGCGCACGGATGCGCACTTCGTTGTCGTTGTAGGCATGTTCGAGGGCGGAAACCTCGTTCGCCACCAGCGTCTCGAGCTCGGCGGCGCGCGCGAGCGCGCGCTCGATGCCATCGCCCATGGCGGCCACCTCGCGCCGGATCGCCTGCCCGACGGTGACGATCGATTCGCACGCGACGGTCTCGGGCTCGGCGAGCCGCATGGCGACCTCGGCCATCGACTGGGTGATCAGCCGCAGCTCCTGCGAGCGCCACGCCATGTGGGCCAAGACGTAGAAGAAGATGATCGGCACGAAGAAAACGACGCCGAGCACGGCCAAGACCGGCGCCGCGAGGCCGCTCGGCCCGAGCGCGGCCTGCAGCTCGGGCAGATACATCCAGCCGAGCACGAGGCCGGCCAACACCCACAAGCCGGCGAAGACGGTCGCGGTGACGTAGGACGTGTGCCCCGGGCGACGCTGCAGGGTCCGCAGGATCTGGCCGATGGATTCACGGTCGTCGTTGGCCGCGCGGCGCAGCAAGCTCTGCTCTTCGGGGGCACGGAGCTCTTGCTCCGGCGGGCGGAGCTCTTCCTCGCGCGTGGCGGAGGGCATGGTGCGCCACGGCGGCTCCGCGGCCGGCTCTTCGATCGGCTGGGTGGAAGATGGACTGGCGGCTTCCGGTTCCACGGCGGCATCGCGGGCCGTGAGCGCCTCCTGGATCGCCGAAAGCGCCGCTTCCGTCGGGTCCTTGATCTTCTTCGGAGTGTTTGCCATGTCCGTCGTCGCCTCGTACTACGCTGGACCAGAGCAGCGGCGGGAACGGACCCTCACCGCGCTACGAGCGCGTCTTAGCCTTGAGATCCCCTCCGGAACCCCCTCGGGCAGCCGGCAGTCACGCGCCGCACAGACAATTCACCGCCGTTGGGCTATCCTATCGGCTTGGCATACCGAAGGAAACTGCTTGTTAAGGCGTCTTTAATCATCGTTAACGGCAGGCCGGCCATGGGTCGAGCACCGCAGGGCAAGGACAGCGCCCAAGCCAGCGCTCAACACCGCGCTCAAGACCGCGCTCAAGTGGGCATGCCGGGCGAGGATTTGGCGGGCGCGGTTGCGACCGGCATACGGCCGAGCGAGGCGCAGCGGCGTTATCTCGAGCGCGGTTTGACGCAGCCCGGCGGAAAGCTCCCGCTCTTCGACCGCGACGGCCGCGAAGTCTCGAGGAAGACCATTGAATCGTGTGTGGCCCACGGCTGGGCCACCCCCTGGGTGCACAACCCCATCAAGCCGGACTGGCTGGTGTGCCGGCTGACCGTCGCCGGCTATCGCGTGCTGGGTGGCGAGCCGCCGCCCGAGCCCGCGGCGGCGCGCGGCGAACGGCGGAGATAGGCACGTAGTGCTTGGATCAGCGCGAGCAAGAAACTCGGTCTGCTCCCTCCCCAACCAAACCCCGGCTTGCCGGGGGTTTGGTCACTTAAAAATTCGCCGGAAGCGGGCAAGCCCGCAGCCGGCTGGGGGAGGGCGGGGAGGGGGTGGCGCGATAAGATCTCAGTGGTGCCACCTGCGCAGAAATTGCACGACCCCCACCCCAACCCCTCCCCACAAGGGGGAGGGGAGCACACCGAGTGCGTGGTGCTAGCGTGCTCCAAGCACAAATGAACATATTCTAGAAGCAACGGCCTGCTACGCGCGGCGACGATCGAGCGGTCATCTGGCGCGCGCGCGCGCCAGCGGCTATAGGACGCTAGCGCCGTTGCGTGCTGCCGACTTGTCCCGCCGATTGCATGCCGAAAATCACCTATATCGATCATCAAGGCACCGCCCGCACGGTCGATGGCGAGCTCGGCTCGACCGTGATGGAGACGGCGATCAAGCACGGCATTCCCGGCATCGAGGCGGAATGCGGCGGCGCCTGCGCCTGCGCCACCTGTCACGTGCATGTCGATCAAGCATGGCGCGAGACGGTGGGCGAGCCCTCGCCG
>JAFAHL010000025.1 GCA_019237215.1 Hyphomicrobiales bacterium
ATAGACGCGCTCGCCGTCCGTCTTCTCCGACTCCAGCCTGAGGCCGAGCTTCTTGCGCACCACGGCGGCCAGGAAGGCGCGCACCGTGTGCGGTTGCCAGCCGGTGGAGCGCGTGACGGTGGCGATGGTGGCGCCGCTCGGTCCGCAGAGCAGTGCCAGCACCCACGCCTGCTTCGAATTCGCTCGCCCCGTGGGCTGACCGCTAACGGCCGCCTTCGAACGGATCTTGGAGGCAGACCGCGCCTTGATGGTGCGCGCAGGTTTGCGCTTGGACATGCAAAAACTCCTCTCAAGAGCGTCGGCGCAACAGCGCGCCGGAGGGCTGGCGCAACAGCGCGCCGCCACCACCCAAACCCCGCGGAGGCCCATCGGCGCTGGCGGGGTGAGAGGAGCAAGCCGGTCAGGCTTGGCGTCCGTGTTCACCACACACGCTCTCTTGGCGCGGAAAGTCCAGCGCAAACTGAGCAATGGTGTTGCTGGCTTTGCCGCCGCGGATCATCTTCTGATCGAAAGAGATCGCGGCCAATTCGTGCCTTCTCGGCGACGCCGGATGATGGCCAATACCCGTGCAGAACGCTTGCTGAAGATCCCAGCAGAACCCAGTCCCGAGCTGCGTATCCCCGGCACTGCAGCTCAAACGCGACTGGTCTCCAGGGCCGGAATTCGGCTCGGACCCTGGGAATCCGCGCGAGCTTTCAAAGGGATAATTTGCGACGACATTTCTGAGTTCGAATCTCACATGTCTCTGTGGGCCATGTCCCGCTCGCAAGAATTTGTGCGACATTCCCGCGAGTTATGCAGACGACGGCGAGTCTCTGTCCCGCTTTTTTCTCTGTTGCAGGTGACCTTCCCCGAGCTTTGCGCGCCAGTCTCTGGTCGCTAATTTTCAATATCCGTGTCGTGGCGTGAGAGACTCAGTTCGAAGTCGCATGAGGCCGGTTCGATCGCTGAACGATTTCAAGAGAAATAAAGCCACCAGGACTCGACGCTGGGGCCAGCGGATTGTGAGGGTCTGGCTCCAGGGCGGCGTTTGAACTTGTTTGAAACGCCGCCCTGATTTCTTGTCTAAGGCTTCTGCCTCCGTCGTCTCCGAGGGAAAGAGCGAGACTCGTCACCACGTCACGATGTCGCAAGAGATGTGCGAGCGGCTGACGGCGGGCAAGCACACGCCGGAGCGCTGCCTCGAAGCAGCCTTCCGGTTCTTGCTCGACCGTGAGCCGAAGGAATCGATTCTGCGACGCTTCGACGTGACGGAGATCTCGCGCTACTTCCCCGAGTTCGAGCGAGAGATGCCGCGTTACCTGTCGCAGCTCTGATTAAAAGTCATCTGGGCTCTAAATACCGCCGAGCCGAAGCGATCTGACGACAGGACAGGAACGCGGGATCGCGCACGCCGCGGGCACAGAGTTGCACAAGCCGTTTTTCAGCGATATGCCCGTTTCCGCTCGCGCGAAGAGCACACCTTCGCCGAGAAAGTGCTCTCCGCCATGCGGTAGGGCTTTGGTGGACACACCGAGGCCAGCCTGCAGGCTCAAGTCGCAAGGGAGACAAGGCATGACCGGCAACGGGACGCCGCACGCGTTCAAGCAGGCCGATCCATGCAGCCTGGTGGTGTTCGGCGCCTCCGGGGACCTCATGCACAGGCTGCTTTTTCCAGCGCTCTACAATCTTGCGGCGGGTAGCCTGCTGCCTGACGCATTTGCTTTGATCGGCGTCGGGCGCTCCGAAATGTCGGATGACGCGTTCCGCGAGGACCTGCGCAAATCGTTGCAGCAGTTCGCCACCCGGCCGGTGGAAGAAAAGCTCGCCCAGCGTGTTGTCGGTTGCGCGACCTATGTGCGCGGCGATGTCGACGATCCCGTGAGCTACGATCGGTTGCGGCAAGCCCTGCAACGGATCGAGGCCGAGCGTGGCACCAAGGGCAATCGTCTGTTCTACATGGCGACCCCGCCGTCGGCGTTCCGGCCGATCGCCTGCCAGCTCGGACGATCGCGTCTCGCGTGCGAGGAAAACGGCTCCTGGCGTCGGATCATCATCGAGAAGCCGTTCGGCACGGATCTCGCGTCGGCGCGCAAGCTCAATCATGACCTGCTCGATGTCTTCGACGAGGACCAGCTCTATCGCATCGATCACTACCTCGGAAAGGAAACGGTCCAGAACATTCTCGTTCTGCGGTTCGCCAATGGATTGTTCGAGCCTATCTGGAACCGCGACCACATCGATCACGTCCAGACCACCGTGGCGGAACCCTTGGCGGTCGGTCGCCGCGGCCGCTCCTACGACGAGACCGGCGCGTTGCGCGACATGGTGCCCAATCACCTGTTCCAGCTCCTGTCGCTCGTGACCATGGAGCCGCCGTCGCGGTTCGAGGCTGGCGCGGTGCGCTCCGAGAAGGCCGAGGTGCTCGACGCCGTGCAAGTGCCGAGCGAGGCGGAGGCGCTGCGCAATTCCGTGCGCGGGCAATACACCCGCGGCCATGCCGGCAATAATCCGATCGAGGACTACCGCGCCACGCCGAACGTGCGGCCGGACAGCACGACGGAGACCTATGCGGCCCTCAGACTCCAGATCGACAACTGGCGGTGGGCCGGAGTGCCGTTTTTTCTGCGCACCGGAAAGGCGTTGGAGACGCGCGTGACTGAGGTTGCGATCAAGTTCAAGCAGGCCCCGTTCGCGATGTTTCGCGACACGCCGATCGAGCGCCTGGCGCAAAACTTCCTGGTGGTGGGCATCCAGCCGG